>JAIKVL010000004.1 GCA_024685775.1 Clostridia bacterium
CGTATCTTCTTAACGTTTCGCCGACCACCGAGTGCTACACTCCTCCCCTCCCCGACGCTCTTCCGATCTTCCTCGCGATCGCGTCTCCCCTGCCAAGTTAGCTCTGCTTTGCAGAGCTTCTTTTTTTTACTCGCGATTCTCCACAGGGCCCGTGTCTTCTTCGAATCCACCTTACATGTGACGTTCGCTCTCGTGAGCAAGCTCCCTCCACTCACTATTCCGTCGCAGGCTCCTCGCGATCGCGTCTCCCCTGCCAAGTTAGCTCTGCTTTGCAGAGCTTCTTTTTTTTCTTACGCGATTCTCCACAGGGCTCGTGTCTTCTTCGAATCCACCTTGCATGTGACGTTCGCTCTCGTTAAAAGGCGTTTCCCTTCAAGCGGATCAAGCGATCGGATCACGCTCAAATAGGTGGTCATAAGAAACGGATGCGCGCGGGCAGCTAAGCAATCTTGAAGCCGCCCGCGGATCGGATCCTCTTATTTCGCGTATTCGACGCTTCTGAGTTCGCGGATCACGCTGACTTTGATTTGCCCCGGATATTCGAGTTCGTTTTCAAGCTTCTTCGCGATCTCTTTCGCGATGAAGTAGGTCTTCGTGTCGTCCACCTTTTCGGGTTTGACCATAACGCGGATCTCACGTCCCGCTTGGATCGCGAAGGACTGCTCGACGCCGTCGAACGAGTTGGCGATCTTTTCGATGCTTTCGAGACGCTTGACGTAATTTTCAAGCGATTCGCGTCTCGCGCCCGGTCTCGCGCCGCTGATCGCGTCCGCCGCTTGAACGATGACGGCTTCGACCGTCTTCGCTTCCACGTCGCCGTGGTGCGCTTCGATCGCGTGGATCACCGCTTCGCTTTCTTTGAATTTCTTCGCGAGTTCGACGCCGATCGCGACGTGCGTTCCTTCGATCTCGTGGTCGACCGCTTTACCGATATCGTGTAATAGTCCCGCTCTCTTCGCGACCTTTACGTCCGCGCCGATCTCGGCGGCGAGGATGCCCGCGAGGTGAGAAACTTCGATCGAGTGTTTAAGTACGTTCTGTCCGTAACTCGTCCTGAATTTCAGTCTTCCGAGGATCTTGACGAGTTCGGGATGCAATCCGTAAACCGCGACGTCGAACGCGGCTTCTTCGCCCGCGTCTTTCATTTGGTTGTCGATCTCGTTTTTGACCTTTTCGACGGTCTCTTCGATACGAGCGGGATGGATCCTTCCGTCGCTCATCAATCTTTCGAGCGCGACGCGACCGATTTCACGGCGCACGGGATCGAACGCGGAGATCGTGACGACGTCCGGCGTGTCGTCGATAATGACGTCGACGCCCGTCGCGTTTTCGAACGCGCGGATGTTTCGACCGACGCGACCGATGATCCTGCCTTTCATTTCATCATTCGGAAGCGGGACGACGGAGACCGCGATCTCCGAAGCGTGATCGGTCGCGCAGCGTTGCACCGCCATAGAGACGATCTCTTTCGCTTTTTGTTCCGCGCCTTCCTTCGCTTCCGCTTCGATTTCCTTCGCAAGTTGGACGGCGTCGCGCTTTGCGTCTTCAAGCATATCGTCCATCAAAACTTTCTTCGCTTCGTCGCGCGACATTCCCGAGACTTTTTCAAGTTCTTGGATCATGCGGTTATGCGATTCCGCGACTTCGTTCTCCTTGCGGACGATATCCTGCTCGCGGACGTTCAACGCCTGCTTTGCGTCTTCCACGTCGCTGAGCCTCTTATCGAGCGCGTCCTCTTTGCGCGTAAGGGATTCTTCCCTCGAAGCGATGCGCTGTTCGAGCCTTTGCACTTCGGCGCGGCGCTCGCGCATTTCCTTATCGAGATCCGAGCGCATTCTGTGCTGCTCCTCTTTCGCCTCGATCAAGGCTTCTTTCCGCAAAGATTTGGCTTCTTGTTTGCTTTCCTCCAAAATTTTCGCTGCTTCCGCTTTTGCGTTGCCTACTTTCTTTTCGACTAACATTTTATAAAGGAAATACCCGAGCGCGCCGCCGATCCCCAAAGAGACCAAAGCGACGACTGCGTATAATATCCCTATAACCGCGGAAGAAACGCCGAGAAAAATATCACTCATTATTCGTTCCTCCTAAATTTATTTTAAGCGGTTTCCCGCTTATGACCTTATTTATTTTCGGCAGAGCCGAGTTTTTCCTTAACTTTCGCTTCGATATCCGCGTAAAGTTCGGGATTGGATTTCAAAAGGGCGATGACTTTATCTCTGCCCTGTCCGATCTTTTCATCGTTATAGCTGATCCAAGATCCGCTCTTTTGAAGGATGCCCATTTCGATCGCAAGATCGATCAAGCTGCCTTCCTTGGAAATGCCCTGCCCGAAGATGATCTCGAATTCCGCCGTACGAAACGGAGGCGCGAGCTTATTCTTAACGACTTTGACGGTGGTTTTGTTACCGACCGCGACGCCGCCGTCTTTCAGGACGTCCTTTTTACGAACGTCCAAACGGACGCTGGAATAAAATTTAAGAGCCTTGCCGCCCGGCGTGGTCTCGGGATTGCCGAACATAACGCCGACCTTCTCGCGCAATTGGTTGATGAAGATCACGCAAGTCTTGCTCTTATTGATGACCGCGGTCAATTTGCGAAGCGCTTTGGACATAAGCCTTGCCTGCGAACCGACCGTAAGCTGCTCCATATCGCCCTCGATCTCCGCTTTCGGAGTCAGCGCCGCGACGCTATCCACGACGACGATATCGACCGCGTTACTGCGGACGAGATAGTCGGCGATATCCAGAGCCTGCTCGCCGTTATCCGGTTGCGAAATATAAAGATCCTGCGTGTTGACGCCGAGTTTTTTCGCGTATTCCGGATCGAGTGCGTGCTCTGCGTCGATAAACGCCGCCGTACCGCCGAGTTTTTGCGCTTCCGCGACGACGTGCAACGAGACGGTGGTTTTACCGCTGGATTCGGGTCCGTAGATCTCGACGATTCTTCCGCGAGGAAGTCCGCCGATGCCGAGCGCGTGGTCGAGCGCCAAACATCCGGTCGGGATTACGTCCACTTTGACGTTATATCCGTCGCCGAGTTTCATAATGGAGCCTTTGCCGTGCACTTTTTCGATCTGTTGGATCGCTTGTTCAAGTGCTTTCCTCTTTTCTTCGAGCCTTTTTTCGTCCAAGGCTTCTCCGCTCACTTTGACTTTTTCTTCCATTTTGTTTCTCCTGTTTTTTATTTATACGAAGTAGCGCGCTTCCGCGCGGGATCTACTCAATAACCATTGTATCGAAATCGTTCGGCTTGACGATCTTTTTCCATAAAAGGAAAAGCGCCGCGTTCGCCGCCGAATTTCTGATCTCGCTTCGGTCGCCTTCGAACAGGCATTCCGTAGCCGAGACTCCGTTCTCATCCGCCACGCCGATATAGGTCAGCCCGACGGGTTTTTCTTTCGTTCCTCCCGAAGGTCCCGCGATCCCCGTCGTGGAAACCGCGAAGTCCGCGCCCGCCGCGATCAGACCTTGCGCCATTTGCTTCGCCACGTCCGACGAGACGGCTCCGTGCGCGCGGATCGAAAACTCGTTTACGCCCAAACGGTTGATCTTGGATTCGTTCGCGTAGGTTACGAGCCCCTCGATCAAGACTTCGCTTGCGCCCGGGATCGAGACGAGGCGATCGGTCACAAGCCCGCCCGTCAGACTTTCCGCGACGGAAAGCTTTTTCCCGTAAAGCGCGAGGCGATCCAAGACGGCTTCCGCGATCGTGATATCCTCGTCCGCATAAATCGCCCCTTTCAAAGCGTTATAGACGAACGAATAGCATTCGACTTCTTTTACCTCTTCGCAGACGATCTCGATCTTCGCGTCGAGGCAGGAAGCGACGACGACGAGAGATTTCGCGGCGGAAAGCGAAGCGAGCTTTTCTTTTATGCCCTCCTCGTCATATCCGAAGGCTTTGAAAACGAGAGTCTTTTCGCTCATTTCGCCGCGCCGTCCGAGAAAATATGTTTGTTTTTAACGACATAATTGACGCCGGAGATCACCGTAAAGAGGACCGCCAAAGCGAAAATCACGTTTCCGACGATTTTAACGGATATATGGAAATATCCGATCATCATAACGGGCAGGGAAACGTTCAGCAAGATCGTTTTGAGTTTCCCGAGTTTATCCGCGGCAAGGATCGCGCCTTTATGCGCCGACATCGTTCGGAACGCGCCGATCAGGATCTCGCGCCCGACGACGATCATCGAAAGGATCACGCCGCAAGGATAAAAGAACATCATACCGCCCGCCGCTTCCATGATCATAACGAAGCAAGCGAGGATCTTATCCGCGATCGGATCGAGGACTTTTCCGAGCGCGGTCACTTCGTTTCTCTTTCGCGCGAGATGCCCGTCCACCATATCGGTCGCCGCCGCAAGACAAAAGACGATCGCCGCCGCAAGATAATGCAGCGGGAAAGAAACGTAAAACAGCGCAACGATCACGGGCACTGCAAAGATTCTCGATAAAGTTATCTTCGTGGGTAAATTCACTCTTTTCCCTCCGTTACTTTTCCGTACAGATCGAGTTTCTTGACTTTCTCGATCTTTACCGCATACGTTTCGCCGATCTCGACGGGGAACTCGGATGAAAAGAATACTTTTCCGTCCACGTCCGGCATCGCGCGATCGGTATGCCCGAAAAACGCTTGTTTGTCATAATCGATCCCGTCGTAGACGACGAGAATCGTTTCGCCGATCTTGCTTTCGGCTTTTTCTCTTTGGATCGCGCTTTGGATCGCGCGAACGACGGACAGCCTTCTCGCCTTTTTCTTTTGCGGGATCTGCCCTTTCATTTTCGCGGCGGGCGTACCTTCTTCCTTCGAATAGGCGAAGAACCCGACGTTATCGAGTTTTTCCTCGCGCAGAAACGCGCATAACTCCTCGAATTCCTCTTCCGTTTCGCCCGGGAAGCCGACCATAAAGGTCGAGCGGATCGAGATCCCGCTCTTTTTGGAGCGGATATAAGCGATCTTTTCTTTTAAGGACGCGAGCGTATCTTTGCGATTCATTCGCTTCAAGACGGCGTCGGAAGCGTGTTGCATCGGCATATCTATGTACTTCGCGATCTTCTTCTCTTCATCGATCAAATCAATGAGTTCGTTCGACGCCGCGTCCGGGTAGCAATACAGAAGACGGATGCGTTCGACGGGTAGCTCGATCAATTTCCGAAGAAGGGAAACGAGGTTTTCTCCCTGCGGGAGATCCTGCCCGTATCTCGTCACGTCCTGCGCGACGAGGATGATTTCCCTTACGCCTTGATCGATCAAACCTTTCGCTTGGGCGAGGACGTTTTCCGAGGACTCGCTTCGATAGGCGCCGCGAATGGACGGGATCGCGCAAAACGTGCAATGATTGTTGCACCCTTCCGCGATCTTCAAATACGCGTAGTGATACGGCGTCGTAACGATCCTTCTTTCGCTCGCTTTCGGGAGCGATCCGTCCTTTTCCAAAATCACGCGTTCGCCTTTTTCCACGCGCTCGATGACCTCTCCGATCCTTTCGTAGCAGGTGTTCGGGACGAAGGCGTTCGCTTCGGTCAAGCCGTCTTCCCCGGAGATCTCTTTGAGATAACGCATCGGAAGGCACCCTGCCAAAACGATATAGCGGACGTTGCCGTGCGCTTTGGCTTCCCAAACCGCTTCGAGGCTTTCCTTGACCGCGCTTTGGAGAAAGGCGCAGGAATTAACGATCACGAGATCCGCTTCGTTGATATCGTTTACGAGTTCGTGCCCCGCACCCATAACGAAGCCGAGAAGGTTTTCGGTATCGACGCGGTTTTTATCGCAACCGAGGGAGATCGCACCTACTTTCATTGCGCTTCCCCTCCTTGGATCCCGTCGTCCCCGTAGAGTTCGTAATACTCCTCGCGGGTGATCAAGACGGCGCGCGGCTTATTGCTGGCGTCCGTTGGACCGATATAGCCCTTTTCTTCCATTTGATCCACGATCCTCGCGGCTCTCGAATACCCGATGCGGAAGACCCTTTGCAGTTTGGAAATCGAGGCTTGTCCGAGATCGATCACGGAAAGAAGCGCGTCCGCAAACAAGGGGTCGTCACCGCTGCCGGGATCGCTCGACACGTTCAAAGCGGACGCGTCCTGATCGGCGGCTTTTTCCGCTTGGATCACTTTTTCGGCGTTCGCGTCGAAACGGCAATCGTTATGCTCTTTGATAAATTCGACGATGTTCAGAACCTCGGAATCGAGGAACGGACCTTGCAGGCGGATCGGTTCGCCGCCGTCCGACGGGCAATACAGCATATCGCCGTGACCGAAGAGCGCCTCCGCGCCGCCGCGATCGAGAATCGTCCTCGAATCGTTGACCGAAGTGACCTTGAACGCGATTCGGGTCGGGATATTATTTTTGATCGTTCCCGTAATGACGTCCACGGACGGGCGCTGCGTCGCGATCACGAGGTGGATGCCCGCCGCGCGCGCAAGAGCCATCAGCGACTGAATTTTATCTTCGACGTCCTTTTTGGCGCGCGTCATAAGCTCCGCCATTTCGTCGATAATGATGACGATATAGTACATTCTCTTGCCGCCCGTCTTCTTTTGCTTGTCGTTATATTCGAAGATATTGCGGCAACTGCTTTCTTGGAACATATCGTAGCGGCGATACATTTCCGCGACCGCCCAATTCAAAGCGTTGATCGCCTTATTGACGTCCGTCACCGTGTTCGGCATGATCATATGCGGCATATTGTTATAGACCGCAAGCTCGACTCTCTTCGGGTCGATCATGATAAAGCGGACGATCTCAGGCGAATAGTGATACATGATCGAGCAGATCATGACGTTCAAGCAGACGCTCTTACCGCTGCCCGTGGATCCCGCGACGAGAAGGTGCGGCATTTTCAAGAGATCGCCGTAAACGGGTTTACCCGAGACGTCCACGCCGATCGCGAAGAACAGTTTATTCTCTTTCAGGAATTCGGGCGAATTGATGAGAGAGCGAAGTCCGATCGTAGCCGTCGTCTTATTCGGGACTTCGATACCGACGGCGTCATAACCGGGAACGGACGGAATAATGCGGATATCCTTCTTTTCGAGCATCAATTTACGCTTGATATCCTTATCGAGCGGCGTAATCTTATTGACGGAAATGCTCGCGGGAAGGGTCACTGCGTACTGCGTAAACGTCGGTCCCGTCTTGTGATCGACGATCTCGGAAGAAATGTTAAAGGCCGCAAGCGCTTGCACAAGCCTTTCGCCCATTTCTTCGACGCCCTCTTCATCCGTCAGCGGAGGATACTCCGTCAACATACTGACGGGCGGCGGGGTGTACGGACGAGGGGGCAACTCTTCTTCCGCGCTCTCGATCGTGGTTTGTTCCGCTTTCTTCGGCGGGATATAGCTCGGGACGGCGGGCGCGGGATTTACGGCGCTTTCCTGCCGCTTTGCTTCGGTGTAATGCGTGCCGCCGATATCCGAACGCGGCTTTCTCTTGCGCGCGGTCTCTTCTTCGCTTTCGGGCTGAGGTGCGGGCGCGGCGAAGGTCGGGCGGGAATACGCCTTCTGGTTCTCTCTCTTTACTTCCGTCGGCGCGGGCGCGGCGTGATACTCCTGCTCGACGGGTTTGCGATACGAGGATTCGTCCGCCGTCATCGTCGGGCGGGCAAAAGGCTCGGGCTTTTTCTCTTCAACCGCGGGCTCCGTCTTCGCTTCCGCGGATTTCGAGATCGGCGCGGGCTCTTCGATCGGACGCTTTACGATCGTTTCGATCGGCTTCTCTTCGATCTTTTCAACAGGCTTCGGTTCTGACGAACGCGAAAGCTCGGGTTCCGCAGTTTTTTCGGGCTCCGCGGAGATGATCGGCACGATCGGTTCGATCGGTTCAACGGGTCTGACGGGTTCCGCGGGGCGTTGCGGCTCCGTGAAACGCGGAGTTTCCTCTTTCGGTTTATCGAAACGCATCGCATCTTGCTTATACTCGAATTTCGGTTCTTTCGGGAAGACGAAACGCAACCGATCGGGCGCGGAGTCGGAAGGCGTCGGATCCGCTATCGGCCGTGGAGATTCTTTTGTCGGGATCTCCTTTTCGGGAGCGGAAGTCGGCTGCTCGCCGATAAAGGCTTCGCGGCGCGGCGCGGAAGATGTCTTTCCGTTCAAGCGATCGAGATCGGAAACGTCCGAAATGATATCCGCGGAATTATGCGCCGGTTTTCTCTTTTTAACGTCGCTGACGAGGGGCGAACCGAACGAGTTCTTTTTCGGAGCGTCGGGCTTTTTCTCGTCATAAGCAGAAACGCGGGAGGAAGGATACTCGGGTTCTTCGGGAAGACGCGACGACGTTCTCTCCTCTTTGCCCGAAACACTCTCGGACTCGCTTACTTTATCTTCCGCATAGCGGCGCATAAAGAGCGGCAATTCGCCTCTGCTCTCCGCGCGGAAAGAATCCTCTCGAGAAGAAGACCTCGGATAACGATCCGCCGACTGTTCCCATCCGCCCTCTTCGTCGTCGAAATCGAAATCGACGGCGCGATCGGTCGCACGACCGTAGCTTCGATCCGAACGATCGAAATCGGCGTAGGGATTATAGCGATCGGGATTGGACGCAGGGATCGTTCCGCCTGCGGAAGCGGCGAACGGTCTGTCGTCGTTTACGTTATAAACTTCGAAATTCGCGACCTTTTTATCGAAAAATCTTCTTTGTTTCAAAACGGCGGCGTCTTTTTCACCCGCGCGGACTTTATCCACGAAAAGGCGAAGTTCCGTCTCCTCTTTTTGCGTTTTGCCGCCCTTTTTTTTCGGCGCGCGCTTTTCGGAAGGCGCGTCCTCGCGGGCGGTCGATCTCATAAAGGGCAAAAGCGCGAAGAACAAGACGATGAAGAACAGCGCGGAAACGACGATCGCGGAATACTTACCCATCAGGGACAAAAGCGGGAACGAGAGGATACCGCCGATCACGCCGCCCGAGGTTTTGAGTCCGGCGCCGTAACAAGCGGAAAGATAGCCTTTATAAGAGACGGGATCGAGCGCGTAATAAAGCTTATACGAGGTCACGATCTGCGCGTACAAAAGGAGCAGGACGGTAAGCGCCGCAATAAACGCGACGACGCGACCTTTCCCCTTTCTCTTGACGAAGCCGAATCCCTTAATAATCGCAAGGGCCGCCGCGACGACGACGACCGCATAGGAAGCGAAACCGAAAGCGCCCGTCAAGAAGCGTTTGATCGCGTTGCCGAGACCGCCGAGCAAACCGACGAGCGAAAGAGCCAAGAAAAGAAGAAACGCGGAAACCGCGACGAGCTTCGTCTTATTCGATTTTTTTCTCGAACGACCGTTCATTTCTTCCCTCCTCATTTAATCATTTCCTCCAAATCGAACGAAGGCTTCCTGCCGACGTAGCCGACGCCTGCGCGCGCGAAGTCGAACACGCGGGGCAAAAGCCCGTTCACGTCCGAAAGCGAAACGGCTTCGACTTCCGATAAACTCTTATCGATGGAATACGGTTCGTTTTTGAACAGCGCGCATTTCGCCATCGCGCGAAGGACGTTCAGACACCGCTCCTCGCCCATCACCAAAGAACCGCGGACTTGCTGCTTCGCGCGGAAAAACTCTTCTTCGTCGATCCCCGAAAGGATCGCGTCCGACAAGCATTTCCGAACGCCGTCCGCCGCTTTGCGGAGCTTCTTGGGGTTCGTCCCGAAGTACAAACAAAACGCGCCCGCGTCTTCATAGAGCGAAGGGAACGTGTAGACCGAATAGACCAACCCCTGCTTTTCGCGGATCTCCTGAAAAAGCCTGCTGCTCATACCACCGCCGAGCGCGGTGCTCAAAATCGCGAGAGACGGGACTTCTTTCGAGACGTAAGAAAAAGACGGGAAGGCAAAGGTAACGTTCGCCTGCTCGACGTCCTTGATCGCGCTTTCGATCTTGCCGCCGACGCCGATCGGCATGGGGCGCGCATCGTGCGCTTCTTTTCTCGAAGGAAAATCAAAATATTTATAAACGAGTTCGATCGCCCTCTCGCGGGAAATATTGCCGCAAACGGCGACCACGATATTCTCCGAAACGTAATGCTCGGCGACAAAAGAACGGACGTCGTCCGCCGTAAAACTTTTAACGTTCTCCGCGGGTCCGAGGATCGGGCGCGCGAGAGGATCTTCTCCCCAAAACGCCTTGGCGCATTTTTCCTGCGAGAGATCGTCCGGCGTATCTTCGACCATACTGATCTCTTCGAGAATTACGCCGCGCTCTTTTTCAAGCTCTTCCGCAGGGAAAACCGAATGCAAAAGGATATCGGAAAGAACGTCCGCGCAAGCGTCCACCGTGTCGTCGATACACTGAAAATAATATGCGGTCATCTCTTTCGAGGTAAAAGCGTTCACGTTTGCGCCGAGAGCATCCGTCTCCGAAACGATTTGAAACGCGGAGCGACGCTCCGTCCCCTTAAACATAACGTGCTCGGTAAAATGCGCAATCCCGTTCTTTTCGAGGATCTCGTCTCTGCTACCTGTTTTTACGAACACGCCGACCGACACAGAGTGCACGTACGGGATATTCATATATGCAAGGCGTAAACCGCCGTTCAAGCCTATAATTTCACTCATACGATATAATTATACATAAAATAAATACTTATGTAAAGAGTGCAAATAAAATTTTTAATAGAATTAAAAAGGCGCGCATACAGTATAGTATGAAAAGAGTATCGACCGACCCGAATCAAGTCAAACCGCTTCGCCGAAAAACCGCGGATATCCTTTCCGCTTGCGCCGTTTTTCTGACGATCTCCGCCCTGCTTCTCGCGACCGTTTTCGCGTCGCCCACGAGAAAAGAAACCGTCAAAGCAAGCGGATTCGCGATCTATAAAGGAACCACGAACGAGAATAAAGCCGCGATGATGTTCAACGTCTACGAAAAATCGGAAAACGTTTTGAAAATTCTGGAAATTCTTCGGAATTATTCGGCAAAAGCAACCTTTTTTATCGGCGGGATCTGGGCGGAGAAAAATGCGGAAACATTGCTTGAAATCTCCGTCTCCGGAAATGAACTCGGTTGCCACGGCTATCTGCACCGCGACCACTCGAAAATGACCGTCGAACAGAATAAAGAAGAAATCGTGCTTTGCACGAGACTTGTAAAAAACGTAACGGGCGTTTCGATCAAGCTTTTCGCCCCGCCTTCGGGCGCATACGGAGCAGCCACCGAGGAAGCCTGCAAAGCGCTCGGGCAAAAGCTCATTTTATGGACGAAAGACACGATCGACTGGCGGGATAAAGACGAAGATCTCCTCGTTCGACGCGCCACGAAAAAGATCGAAAAAGGCGACCTCATTCTGATGCATCCGAAAGATCAAACGATCGCCGCCCTGCCTCGCATCATCGAAGCCTACAAAGCCGCCGGCTTCGACCTCGTCACCGTCAGCGAAGCACTGAGTTGAATGCAAAAATTACATAATATTTCAAAATTTTAATATTCTGTTGGATCTAAGACGGACATCATTTTTTTGTAGTTTTTTGTCTTTACTTTCGCATAACAAAGAAAAATGTCGATAATCAAAAAAACATTATAACCGAACATCCCGATTAAAGTGCAAAATTGAATCCAAACCGGATCCAAAAACAAAGCCACAAGAAATACAAGCAAAAATATGATTGGGATAAAAAGCAATTTTATAATACCGAGCGCAATATCACTTATAAAGAATCGGTCAACGCCAGCCCACCCTAAAAATATCGAAAGCAACAATACGGTTGACGGATTTTTTAAGGACGTTTGCAACAGTTTTTCGTAACATTCGTCATCAGCACGATTCAACGCTTCCTTGAAATACAACACTTTATCTTTCGGAATCAACGAGAGATTCGACAGCAATACATCTTGCGCCTTTTTTTCTTCCATAAAAGCTCCTTTTCATCGATAATTCATTTCCACATTATATAATGTATAAGTCTATATGTCAATACTTTTGAAAAAATATAATGTGTACATTATCTAATGCGGAGGAAGTTATGACGCTTCGTATTCTCGAAATCCTTTCCGAAAAAGGAAAAACAAAGTATTGGCTCTACAATCAACTCGGTTTAAGCTATCAAAATTTCAACAATATCGTGAATAACAAAACGACGGGGATCAAGTTCGAAAATTTGAAAGCGATCTGCGATATTCTCGAATGCACTCCGAACGATTTATTCGTCGAGTATCATAACGCATAGCCATTACCAAACGCAAACGATCCGATACAAAAAGAGGCAAGTCTTGCAACCTGCCTCTTTTTTTCATTATTTTCGAATACTCGGATTATTCCGCCTTTTCGAGGATCTCCATCAAGCGAAGATCGATTCTCTTTTTGTCATCGATCTTGATGACTTTGACGCGGACGAGGTCACCGATATTGACGACGTCTTCGACCTTTTCCACTCTCTCGGAAGAGAGCTTGCTGATATGGATCATACCGTCCTTACCGGGAGCGATCTCGACGAACGCGCCGATCGGGATGATGCGCGCGACTCTGCCTTCGTAGACGTCGCCCTTCTCGGGATCCTTGCAGATCGCGTCGATGATCTTCTTCGCTTTATCCGCGCTTGCGCTGTCCGGGCTGGCGATGAAGACGACGTTATCGTCGCTGATGTCGATCTTTACGCCGGTCTCTTCGATGATCTTATTGATCGTCTTGCCGCCGCTGCCGATGACTTCGCGAACCTTATCGGGATCGATGGAGAAGGAAATGATCTTCGGAGCATACTTGGAAAGTTCTTTGCGCGGTTCGGGGAGAACGGCGAGCATCTTTCCGAGAATGAACTCTCTGCCCTCTTTCGCTTGCGCGAGCGCGGTGCGGAGGATCTGCTCGTCGATACCTTTGATCTTGATATCCATTTGGATCGCGGTGATACCTTCGCGGGTACCTGCAACTTTGAAGTCCATATCGCCGAGGAAGTCTTCCAAACCTTGGATATCGCTCATAACGGCGACTTTGCCGCTCGCGACGTCTTTAATAAGACCCATCGCGATACCTGCGACCGGAGCTTTGATCGGAACACCCGCGTCCATAAGAGCGAGGGTGCTGCCGCAGATACTTGCCTGCGAGGTGGAGCCGTTGGAGCTCAGGATCTCGGAAACCGTGCGGATCGCATAGGGGAAATCCTGCTCGCTCGGGAGGACGGGTTCGAGAGCCCTTTCCGCGAGAGCGCCGTGGCCGATCTCACGTCTGCCCGGGCTTTTGAGCTGCTTCGCTTCGCCCGTGGAGTACGGCGGCATATTGTAATGGTGCATATATCTCTTGAAGACGTCGTCATCCAAGCTTTCGAGTTTTTGCGCTTCGCTGATCGTGCCGAGGGTACAAGTCGTCAAAGCCTGCGTCGAACCGCGGGTAAAGACACCCGTTCCGTGGACGCGGGGCATTACGCCGACTTCGCACCAAATCGGGCGAATCTCTTTAAGGGATCTGCCGTCCGGACGAACGCCGTCGTTGATGATCTTCGCACGGACTTTTTCCTTTTTGAGGGCGTACATCGCGTCGAACACTTCCCTCTTGCAGCCGGGGAAGATATCGGCGAAATGCTCTTGCACTTCTTTATCAAGCTCGTCTTCGACGGCTTGTCTTTCATATCTGTCGAAGTGAGAAAGGACGGCGTCCATCTTCTCGGAAGCGTACTCGCGAACCGCCTTGGAGATCTCCTCGGGGACGGTGTACATATCGACTTTCGTCGTCTTCGGCTTGCCGCAATCCGCTTGGATGCTCTCGATGAACGCGACGATCTTTTTGATCTCTTCGTGACCGAACAGGATCGCGCCGAGCATTTCTTCTTCGGTGATCTCGCTCGCGCCCGCTTCGACCATCATGATCGCGTCCTTCGTTCCGGACAAAGAAAGGTGCAAACGGCTCTTTTCTCTCTCTGCGGAATTCGGGTTGATGATATACTTTCCGTCCACGTATCCGACGACGACGGAGCCGGTCGGCCCGCCCCACGGAATATCGGAGATCGAAAGAGCGATCGAGCTGCCGAGCATCGCATAGACCTCGGGCGGGATATCGGTGTCCACGCTCATCGCGGTGCAGACGACCGCGACGTCGTTAAACAAGCCCTTCGGGAACAAAGGACGGATCGGTCTGTCGATCAAACGGCTGACGAGGATCGCCTTGTCGGAAGGACGGCCTTCTCTCTTCTTGAAGCCGCCGGGGATCTTGCCCACGGCGTACATCTTTTCTTCGAAGTCAACGCCGAGAGGGAAAAAGTCGATCCCGTCGCGCGGGGCTGCCGCCATCGTTACGTTGGTAAGAACGGCGGTGTCGCCGCATCTTACGAGGCAGGAGCCGTTCGCCTGCTCGCAGTACGCGCCGACTTCTACGCTGACTTCTCTGCCTCCGATTTGAGTTTTGTAAATTTTTCTTTCCATAATACCTCCATGATGAGTGAGACCGTCTCTGGAATCACCCCGTTTTTCTTTCATCAAAGCGAAGTCGCTTCCCTTCGCTTTTTTTCAAATAAGAGCAGGTTGCCCCGCTCTTATTTCAGGCGCAAGTCTTACTTTCTGAGACCGAGCGCCGCGATCAATTCTCTGTAACGATTGATATCTTTATTCTTCAAATAGGTGAGGAGCTTCTTTCTCGTCCCGACCATTTCGAGCAAACCGCGGCGACCGTGGTTATCTTTCTTATGGACGGCGAGGTGCGCGTTCAACGCTTCGATCCTCGCGGTAAGAAGAGCGATTTGGACTTCGGGAGAACCGGTATCGCCTTCGCTGCGTGCGTACTTTGCAATGATTTCGCTTTTTTCCATTATAAATACCTCCGATGGAATGATAGATTCGCCGCGGGCGCAGTATGGCGTAAGCGACTCGCCGAACCGAGCGCGCGGTATATATATAATATTACATTACGAAAACAAATAAGTAAAGCGATTAGTCCTTGAAAAAATCGATTTTTTTCGCGAGGATCTCGTCGATGCGTTCGAGATAGCCCTTGATGTCCTTTACTTCCGCGAGACGCTTGATCAGCCCGTCGCCGAAAATGCGCTTGGAGATCGCGCCCGCGCCGGACGCGTAGACGTCGTGCGTCTCTTCCATAATATCGACGTTATATTTACAGATCTTGCCTTTTTTCGCGTATCCGACGTTTTCGAGCCGCCCCGTCGTGTTCTTCTGACGATACATATAGTATGGAGAATAACCGGCTTTTTCAAGCGTGTTCATCGCGTAGGAAGACATCCTTTCGGCGTCCGTATCGCTGAAATTATCGTACTTTTTCTCCGCGAAAATACTGCCGCGCTTGATCGAAAGCGAATGAACGGTGATATTCTCGGGGGCAAGGTCGATCGCCTGATCGAGCGAATAGCGGAAATCTTCGAAAGACTCGCCGGGAAGCATCGTTATGAAATCCATATTGACGTCGAACGAACCTCCGTCGCGGACGATTCCATACGCCCGATAAATGTCTTCCACCGTATGACGGCGACCGATGAGGTCCAAGGTTTCCTGCTTGAAAGTCTGCGGATTGACCGAAACGCGCGTAACGCCGCGCGCCGCCATGACCGCGACTTTTTCGGGAGTCAGGGTCTCGGGTCTGCCCGCCTCGACGGTAAATTCTTCCCCTTTCGCGTCGATCGCCGCGAGGACGCGATCCAAAAGCTCGGGAGAAAGCGAAGTCGGAGTCCCACCGCCGACGTAGATCGCGCGGCGCTTTCTCTTCGGCACGGCAGAAAGGATATCGCGGATCAACGCGTCGACGTAAAGCGGCAAATTCCCTTTTTTCGGATTGATGACTTCGGAAAGAAAGCTGCAATAATGACAGCGGCTCGGGCAAAACGGAATATTGACGAAGAAATCGTATTGATCCGTTTCCTCGCCGTAGATCCCCTTTTGCGTCTCGACGATGGTTTTGACGAGGCGCGCCTTTTCTTCCGACACGCGGAAGAAAGTTTTCAGCTCTTCCTCGGGATCCTTTTTCTCCTCGATGAGTTCGTAATAAAGTTTGGTCGGGCGGATCCCGGTCAGCGATCCGTAGGACAGATCCCTTTTCAAGATCGAGGAAAGAAAATCGTAAAAATCGCGCTTCAAAAACCGTTTGAGTTGCCGCTTCAAAAGCAGCGGAGAAAGGTTTTCTTCCAAATCGTACTTTCGCGAAACGTTCGGATAATTTTTGCATTTTATGACGGTTTCCGCGACACGTCCGGACGCGGTCACGTCGGCGAAGATCTTTTCCCCTTCGGGAGTGAGCGCGGCAAAAGGCTCGAAGGCGCGGACGACGTCTTCGAGTTCGTGAGCGTAAGTTTCGCCGCTCGTTTCGATCGAAATTTTCATAACAGATCCAAGATCGGGTTGCATACTTTTTCCGTTCCTATTTTCGTGTCGGGCGCCGCCTCGAAGACGCCGGGGGCGATCTCTTTTTCGGGAAAGCCGTTCGAGTGACCGCAATAGACGGGGGTTTCGTCCGGCAGTTCGAAAAGCTCGTTCGCGATCGAGCATAGCAGATCCTGCTCGTCCCCCGTCGGGAAATTCACGTTACCGTATGACAGGCAAAAGAGCGTGTCGCCGGAGTACAGATTCCCTTCGATCAAATAGCAGACGCCGCCCGCGGTGTGTCCGGGCGTTTCGATGACTTCGATCGAAAACGGAAGCAAAACGAGTGGGTTTTCCCCGCTCCACAAGCAAACGTCCGAAACTATTTCAAAAGAGAACCCGAGCGCGAGCGCAAGATTCGCCCTGCCGTTCAGCAGGTCTTTTTCCTTTTCGGAGATCCAAATCGGGACGCCCGCTTTTCGAAGTCCCGCCGCGCCGAGCGCGTGATCCGCGTGACCGTGCGTCAGGATCGCCGCGACGATCTCCCCTCCGAGCGCATTCGCCGCCGAAAAGATCCGCTCCGAAGAAGCGCCGGGGTCGATCACGAGGATCTTTCCCTCTTTTTCGAGGAGAAAGGTGTTTTCTCCGAGATATTCGCCGATCAGTTTATACGTTTTCATTTTTGCTTTTAAGCGCGCAAATGCGCCTGTACAAGAGAGAATCCGAGGGTTCTCTGAATTCCTGCGGAGAGAGCGCGAAGCCCTGCCCGATCTTCAAAGAGCCGCTTTCGTAAAGCGCGTAAAACTTCGCGAGAAACGCCGCCGCGGAAGACGCGGTTTTGGAAGCGAGTTCGATCGGGGACGCCGCCGCGTTTCCGGAGAAAACGAATCGACGGATCGCTCCGTATGCGACGAAAAGAGAATCTCTCGAAAAATCGATCGAAGCGAAGATTTGCTTAAAGGGATAATTATCCGTAACGACGTAGATCTCCGCATTCGAAATTTTGCTTAAATGAGAAATATAGCCCTTCGTCAGCGGCGTATCGAGCAAGACGACGCGACGATACGCGCAAAGATCGAAGTCAGGCGCGATCACGAGCGCGTTCGCGGGTTCGCCGTGCGGCTGCGCGTAAGAAACGGGGAGTTTTTTCTCTCCGAGCGAATTCTGAAACGAGGAAACCGTAGCGGAAGAAAACGCGATAAACAACGTACAAAAATCGTCGTCGTAAAAAGCGTCCTTCGCTTCCTTAAAGGAAATCGGCGTAAACTCGCAAGGGGCTTCCGCATACAGATTGGAGCGAAGGTAGCGATTATAGGCGTAAAGATCCGAGCCGATCTCATATCCCGTCGGAACGACGGAACAGACCTTCATTTGGACGGTTTCTTTATTCTTATAGACGTTCTTTCCGCATTTCGCGATCAGATCGTATCGCACACCCGCGGAGACGCCTTCCGAGAGATACGGTACGCCGAATGCGACGAGCTCCGCGCTCTTATTCAGCGCGGCTTTCGCATGCGCGGGGTTACTCATCGGAGAAAGCGCGCAAGACGCAGACGAGATTCGGAACGTCGGTTTCGGGTTGCCTTCGCCCGTCGGTTCCAAAAGATTGAGTTCGTCCGCAAAAGCGACCGTTATTTCTTCCGAAGCGATCTCATACGATGCCTCCGCCTTCTCTTCGAACGCGGAATTCGGATAAGTCTCGTCGATATAAGCGTCCATCAATCGTCGCGCTTCGAGCGCGTTTTCGGGCTTTACGGAAAGCCCCGCCGCGGCTTTGTGACCGCCGAATCCTTCGAGGACGCTTTCCGCGCTTTTCAAAATCTTATAGATGTCGATCCCTTCGGGCGAACGCGCGCTCCCCTTCAAGATATCCTCTCCCCCGAGAATCACGGTCGGGCGATGAAAGCGCTTGCTGATCTTACCCGCGATCAGTCCGATCACGCCGATATTCCAAGATTCGTTATAAAGGAAGATCAATTTATGCGTCGCGAGATCGACGTCTTTCAAAAGGTCGTAGGCTTCTTTGAGTTCCTGCGCTTCGAGAGACCTGCGAAGCTCGTTTTGCACTTTCAGTTTTTCCACGAGACCTTCGAGCTCTATGTATTCATCCGAGATAAAGAGCCGAACGACCTCTTTCGCGTCGGATATACGTCCGATCGCGTTAATGCGCGGCGCAAGCGTAAAACTTACGTCGGTGGCGGTCAGCTCGGATTTGAAATCGCAGGATTCGATGAGCATCCGAAGCCCTTTATTCAAACTTGCGCGCGAATTGATCTTTTTCAGCCCGAGATACGCGATCGTTCGGTTTTCCCGCGTCAACGGGACGACGTCCGCGATCGTCGCGATCGCGGCGAAATCGACGTACTTCATCGCGTCGTCCAAGCCGCCGAGCGCCTGAACGATCTTAAACGCGACGCCCGCTCCGCAGAGATCCGCGGCGGGACTCTCAGGCGTCAGTTTGGGGTTCAAAAGAATCGCATTCGGGAGGACGTCGGGAAGCGTGTGGTGATCGGTCACGATGAGATCGATCGCGAGATCTTCGGAAAGGTACTCCGCTTCTTTTACGGAAGAGGTGCCGCAATCCACCGTTATGATCAGATCGGGGAAATAGGTTTCGGCAATTTCTTCAAGGGCTTCGACGTTAAGTCCATAACCGTTTTCAAAGCGATTCGGGATATAGTATTCAACGTCCGCGCCGATCGAAGAAAGATACCCTGAAAGGATGGAAGTCGCCATGATCCCGTCGCAGTCGTAATCGCCGTAGACGACGATCTTTTCCTTCCCCGCGATCGCTTCACGGATTCGCGCGACGACCTCTTTCATTCCCGCGAGAGAAAAAGGATCGGTCAGATCATCCGCCGAAGGATGCAAGAAGGTCTTCGCGGCATTTGCGGTTTCGATCCCGCGCGACAAAAGAATATCGGCAAAAAGCGGCGAAACGCCGAGTTCCGCCGAGAACGCTTTAACCTTATCCATTGAACCAGAAATCGTCATTTTCTTTGAAAAAGGGGCGAACGCCTCGCCCCTTGTTTACTCTATTACGCGTTGTTACGCTTTCTCTGACTGAGGACGTCGGACAACTCATCCTTTTGCTTTTTGGAAGGTTTGTCATACGTCACGGTGTTGAGCTTCTTATTCTTGTGATCGATGATCGCGCGGCGGATCATAACGTAGATCGTAGGCGCGAGGATCAACGAAGAATAGGTACCGCCGATCAAACCGAACATAATCGGCCAAGCGAACTGCTTTAAGCTCGTCACGCCGAAAATACCGAGAAGAAGGACCGGGATCATCGTCGTCAACGAAGAAACGGCGGAACGGGTAAAGGTGGAGTTGACCGCCTCTTCCGTGTACTGTTCGAGGGGGACTTTGCCGACCTTCGGCGCAAGGCGCATATTCTCACGCAAACGGTCGAACACGACGATCGTGTTGTTGATCGAGTACGCGACGATCGTAATGACCGCGGCGACGTAAGTCGTGTTGACTTCGATATGGAAGATGATCGTAAACGCGACCATCATCACGACGTCGTGAATCAAAGCGCAAAGCGCGGAGAGTCCGCTCCAAAGCTCGAAACGGATCGCGATATAGACGAGCATGACCGCAAAGATAACGACGAGAGAAATAATCGCTTTCTTCAAAAGGTCTTTCGCCGAAGACGCGCTGATGGATTCGAGAGAAATATCGTCCGCAGTAATGTTATTATACTTTTCGGCGATCGAATCTTTGAGTTTTTGGTTGGACTCTTCGATATCCGACGCGCTGTTTTGATATTTCAAAAGCACCGCCGCATCCGCTCCGTTTCCGCTCTTTTGGATATAGCTGACGTTAAATCCCTGATCTTCGATCATTTTGCGGAAATCTTTGCTGTAAGTGTCATACGCCGCTTGATCGTCAAGCTCATTTCCGACGGTTACGGTCATAACCGTGCCGCCCGTGAAGTCGATACCGAGATTCATTCCGTTCTCGACGTCCTTACCGACGACGGAAAAGATCGAAAAGACGATGACTGCGACGAGGACGATGACGAGGGGGATCGCAAACCAAATGCGATACTTCGGCAGGAAGTGGACGTTATACGAACTGAGGTCTATTTTTCTGATACTGAAACTCTTGTTGCCCTTAGTCATTTTCGCCGACCTCCTCCAAAGAAGTCAACTCGGCGGAATCACCGTTTCCGGACTCTTCTTTGTTTTTATTATACAAGTTGTAAAGCTTCGGATTCTCTCTGTTGAACGCGAGAAAACTGCTGACGAGAAGCCTCGTTACGACGAGCGCGGTAAAGATACTGATGATGATACCGATCGCAAGCGTAAGCGCGAAGCTCTTGATGCTCGAAGTGCCGAGGAGGTACATTACCAAGCAACCGAGAAGGGTCGTAATGTTACCGTCCATAATCGCGGAGATGGATTTCCGGAAGCCGGAGCGAACCGCCGTCTGAATCGAGATCTCACCCGTTCCGGAGCGATATTCGTCCTTGATACGGGAGAAGATAATGACGTTCGCGTCGACAGCCATACCGATACTGATCAGTACGCCCGCGATACCGGAAAGCGTAAGCTGGACCCACGGGAAGACCGAAAGAATGAAGATGTAGGTGATGATGTAGTAGACAAGCGCGAGACCGGAAGCTACGCCGAGGAGCCTGTAAAGCACGACCAAAAGCAAGATGATGATTCCGATCGCGATCGCGCCGATGATCAAACTCGTGGAGAGAGCGTTCACGCCGAGGGTCGCGGAGATCTCACGGCTTTCGACGAGCTTTAACTCGACGTCGAAAGCACCCGCGAGAAGTTTGGTCGCCATTTCGCTCGCCGCCGTGTAGCTCGAAGCCCATTCGGCGCTCGTAATGATCGCGCTGCCGTTCGTAATGACGCTGTTGACCGTCGGACCCATAACCCATTCGCCGTTGATCCAAACGTTCAACGCTTTGCCGTTGAGTTCGGTCGTCGCTTTTGCGAAACGATCGGTGCCGTAGCTGTCGAACTTGATCGCGACGACGTAGTTATTATCGTTATCAACGCTGACGTACGCGTCTTCGAGGTTTTTACCCGTGACCCACAAGCCTTCGTCCGTAAGCTCTTCATCCTTCCCTTCCGAACGGAATTCGAGGCTGGACGGCGTGCCGATCAAATTGAAAAGGGTTTCGGGATCGGACACGTCCGGAACTTCGACCCTGATGCGCTCGTCGCCGACTTTGCTGACGGACGCTTCGGTATAGCCTTTGTCATAGAGCATCTTGGAAAGCTGCTCGACCGTCCCGTCCATACGAGAGCTCAGGTTCTTCGTGTCGGAAGAATTGGCTTCGAAAACGGCGTAGACGCCGCCTTTCATATCCAGACCCAAGCTGATCGTCTTGGGGTAAGCGATATAGTCCCAAACTCCGAGCTCGCCGTTATCGAGGGAGACGAACGCGAAAACCGCTCCCGCGGCGATCAAGATCCCGATCACGATGAAAACGGCGATCGCCTTTCCCTTCGTCATCTTGGGACCGGAGTTCATTTCTTTCGGTATGTTCCTGTTCACAAGTAGAGCCTCCTAAAATATCAGAGTAACAATTATTTATTATATAAATAACTTAACTGTAAGTCAATGCTTTTCACGCATTTTTTTCTCGACCGCATAGATGCCGAGAGAGCATTCGAGACGCTTTTTCATCATTTCGCATCCCGCGCCGTAAGGCGTCATAAGATCTTTTTCGTAATAATGCGAAGCGGCAACGCAACCGCCGCTGCAATAATACTTGGCGAAACAGTTCTCGCATTTTTTCTTGTTATTTACGGTAATTTCCGCAAAAGTTTGCTGCAAAGAAGGATCGAATTCTCCCGTCAGGACGTTCCCGATCTTATAACCCTCTTCCCCTACGAACTGATGGCAGGGATAGATATCTCCGATCGGAGAAACGGCAAGATACCCGCAACCGGCGGAGCAACCCGAAAGCCTCTTCATAATGCAGGGGCCTTCCTCCATATCGATCATAAAATGGAAGAAGTTGAACCATTTGCCCGAAGAGCGGCGGTCGATATAGGCTTCGGCGAGTTTATCATACTCCTTCAAAACCGCGCCGACTTTATCCGCGGTGATCGCCATCGGATTATCCTCGGGAAGGACGACCGGTTCGACGGAAATTTGGTCGAAGCCCGCGTCCGCCAAAGCGAGGACGTCGGAAGCAAAATCGAGATTGTACGCCGTAAAGGTCCCGCGGATATAATAGCGTTTGTCTCCGCGAACCGCGCGGAATTTCTTTGCGTTGCTCAGGATCAAAGGATATGCGTCCGCCCCGTTTCTCGTCTGACGCACGCGATTATGCACGCATTCGCGCCCGTCTATACTGATGACGACGTTATCCATCTCCCGATTGAGATATTCGATATTCTCGTCGTTCAACAAAAGCGCGTTCGTCGTCATCGTAAAAGAAAACTCTTTCCCGACTTCCGCGGCGCGGCGCCTTCCGTACTCGACCGTGTGTTTGACGACGCCCATATTCATCAAGGGTTCGCCGCCGAAAAAGTCGATTTCGAGATTATGGCGCGATCCGCTTTTCGCGAGAAGAAGCTCGACCGCGGCTTCCGCGACTTCTTTCGTCATATAATCGCGCGCGGTATTATACGTCCCCTCTTTCGCGAAACAATACTTACACTTCAAGTTGCAATCGTGGCAAACGTGCAGGCAAAGCGCTTTTACGACGTAAGATTTTTTATAAGGGAACGTTTCGTCCTTCCCGAGAAGACCTTGGGATTCGAGCTCCGCAGCTTCGGAAAGGATCTCGGAAACGGTCGCTTCGGGTAACGCGGAAAAGTCCGCAAGTTCCTGCGGACTTAACTCTTCGTATTTGTTTTTCAAAACGAGATACGCGCTGCGATCTACCGAATGCAAACTGTTGCTGAACGGATGGTAGATCAAATAAAAAGTTTCTCCTTTATAAATAAAGGGGAAACAATGTGTGATTAGCCTCATTGAAAATCAAAGTTGCTCTTTCTTTTCGACCGTGTTGATCCTTTCTTCCTGCTTGCAGGTTTGGTTGCCGACGGTGCAGCTCGTCTTGCAGGCGGATTGGCAACTGGATTGGCATTCGCCGCATCCGATAACGGAGGACTTTCTTTCGGTTTTTGCGATCGTGCTGATATGCTTCATAATGATCTCCTTGACTCGGCGGATTCCCGCCGTTTTATTCTGAGAAAATTATAGCATAAAAAACCGTTTTATATCAAGCGATTTTCGCGCTCTTTTTAACGTTCACGACAAGGATCCCGCAAACGACGCCGACCGCCGCGCCCGTTACGAAGTCGAGCGGCGAAAGGTTTTTCCAAGAAAGGCTTCCGGAAATCAGCGAAAAGACAAGGAAGGAAAAGACGACGTACAACACGCCCGCGATCAATCCTTTGAGCCAGCCCGCCGAGCCGCCCTTTTTGAATCCGACGAACGCGCCGATCAAGACGCTGACGATCTTGATTCCCTGATTGACGTAAGCGATCCCCTTTTCCCCGATATCGGTCGATTTGACGATCAAAGCGAAAATCAAAACGAAGATCATCGAGCACAGGATCGCGACAACGACCGTTTTAACGATATCCAAAACCCATCTGACTGCACTTTTTTCCATAAGCACCTCCGATAATTCATACGCGTCGGGCTACGGATTTATGAATAAAAAAAAGAAGCGCGTCGTAAAACGGCGCGCGGTCTTTCTTTTTCGAAATACGGAGCAATCAGATCGAATCGTCCTCTTTCTTATCGTCGTTCGCTTCGGTCGCGTCCGCGGTGTTTTCCGCATCGACGTCGCCTTCGGCGGGTTTCTCGACTTGGTTGCCCGCGGTTTGCGGAGCATCGAGGTTCAAGCCGATGCCTTCGCGATTGATGACGATGATAACGGGAGTGCCCTTCGCGCCGATGTCGACTTCGATGGTGTTATCCGTGTTGATCGCGACGACGGTTCCGACGAGCCTGCCGATCGTCATGATACGCGTTCCGACTTTGATCGCGTTTTGCATTTCCTGATACTCTTTCTGCTTCTTCTTTTGCGGGATAATGGAAATCGCCATCATACCGACGAAAAGGACGAGAAGCACAACGATCATAATCCAATTTCCTGGGTTTGCAGCTGCAATAATTCCGGTCATAGTTTATCTCCTTTAACAGATACTGGTAAAATTATACACTACGCAAGCGCATTTAACAAGCATATTTTCGAAAAATACCGAATTCCGCTCGTTCCGCCGCCCCGATTTCGGTCGAATTTTCCGACCTACATTTGATATTGATCGAAAAATTCCTTTACGAAATCGCCGAAACGGTCTTCGACGATCGCCTGTTTTATTTGATTCGTCAAGCGGTGCAACGCGCGAATGTTATGGATCGAGAGAAGTCTCCCGCCGAAAATCTCGTCCGACGTGATCAAATGGCGAACGTACGCTTTCGTGTAATTGCGGCAACAGTAGCAATCGCACCCCTCTTCAACCGGGGAGAAATCCTCTTTGTATTTCGCGTTGCGGAGATTCAAGTCGCCCGCGAGCGTCATCGCCGTCCCGTTTCTCGCGATCCTCGTCGGAAGCACGCAATCGAACATATCGATGCCGCGAAGCACTCCTTCGACGATACAATCCATACTCCCGACGCCCATCAAATACCTCGGCATATCTTTCGGGAGAAGCGGGTTCAAAAGATCGAGCATTTCATACATAACGGGCTTGGGTTCGCCGACGCTGAGCCCGCCGATCGCGATCCCGCATTTCGCGTAAGGCGCGGTCTTTTTCGCGCTTTCTTCGCGAAGATCCGCATGCACGTTTCCTTGCACGATCGGAAAAAGGATCTGGTCGTCCGTTCCTTTCGCCGCAGCCGCGGAGCGATCAAGCCAATACAGCGTCCGATCCATCGCTTCTTTCGCCTTTTTCTTCGTAACGTCCGGCGAAGTGCATTCGTCAAACGCCATCATAATATCGCTTCCGAGCGCGCGTTGAATCTCGATGGATTTTTCGGGAGAAATGAAGTGATGCGCGCCGCCGTCCAAGGGAGACGCGAATTCGCACCCGTTATCCGTGACTTTACGGAAAGACGAAAGGCTGAAAACCTGAAAACCGCCGCTGTCCGTCAAGATGGGTTTATTCCAACGCATGAATTTATGCAGACCGCCCGCCGCACGAACGACTTCGTGACCGGGGCGAAGATACAAGTGATAGGTATTGGACAAAAGGATCTGCGATCCGACCTCTTCGACTTCTTCCGGCGAAAGCGATTTGACCGTGCCGAGCGTCCCGACCGGCATAAAGACGGGGGTCTCGATGACGCCGTGCGGCGTCGTAAAACGCCCGATCCTCGCGCCCGATTGCTTACAAACTTTCAGTATTTCGTATTTGAATTTTCCGCTCATAGTTTCTCCGTTTTGATATTATAAGATCAAGCACGCGTCGCCGAAGCTGAAAAAGCGATAGCGTTCGTCCACCGCGTGTTTATACGCCGCAAGCGCCGCTTCTCTCCCCATAAATGCGGAAACGAGCATCAAAAGCGTGCTTTCGGGCAAATGGAAATTCGTGATCAGGCAATCGACGATCTTAAATTCGTAGGGCGGATAAATGAAAATATGCGTGTTTCCGCTTCCCGCCGCTACGACGCCTTTTTCGACCGCCGCCGATTCGAGCGTCCGAACGGACGTCGTTCCGACCGAAAAGACCCGCCTGCCTTCCCTTTTCGCGGCGTTGATCTCTTTCGCCGCTTCTTCGGAGATCTCGTAATACTCCTCGTGCATTTTATGATCTTCGATATTCTCCGCTTTGACCGGGCGGAAGGTGGATAACCCGACGTGGAGCAGGATCTCGACGATCTTTACGCCCTTCGCACGGATCTTTTCGAGAAGTTCCTTCGTAAAATGAAGCCCCGCCGTCGGCGCCGCAGCCGATCCGTCGATCTTGCTGTACACCGTCTGATATTTGCTTCCATCTTCGAGTTTTTCTTTGATATACGGCGGGAGAGGCATCGCCCCGACCCTCGCGAGAATATCTTCGAAAACTCCGTCGAAACGGAACTCGACGACCCTTTCGCCCTCGTCGCCGCGATCGGTCACGACGGCGGACAGTTCGGAAGAGAATTCGACTTCCGAGCCGATCTGCAATTTTTTACCCGGGCGAACCAAACATTTCCAATGGGTGTAATCGACGCGCTTCAACAGAAGGAATTCGACTTCGCCCGTGCATCCCTTTCGATGCCCGAGAAGACGGGCGGGAATCACCTTGGTGTTATTGACGACGAGGACGTCGCCCGCTTTCAGGTAGTCGATCACGTCGTAAAAATGCTTATCGGAAAGTTCTCCCGTCTTGCGGTCGATCACCAGCAAACGGGAAGAATCACGCGGCTCCGTGGGGTGCTGCGCGATGAGTTCTTCGGGTAGATCGTAATAAAAGTCACGCGTTTTCATCTTTATTCACGGAATTCGGGTCGACGCTTTCCAAATAAGATTCTTTGGAAGGCGGTACTTTGAAGCCCAAGTGCTTATATGCTGCGGACAGGCAAACTCTTCCGCGCGGCGTGCGCGCGATAAAGCCGAGTTGCATCAGGTAGGGTTCGTAGACGTCCTCGATCGTGGATGCGTCTTCGCCGATCGTTGCGGAAAGCGTTTCGAGCCCGACGGGACCGCCGTTATGCTTTTTGATGATCGTCGTCAGGATCTCGCGGTCGACGCCGTCCAATCCGAGCGCGTCGATCTCCAAAAGATCGAGGCTCCTTTTTGCCGTTTGATGGGTAATGACGCTCTCGTTTTGATACTCGGAAAAATCGCGAACGCGCTTCAAAAGGCGGTTTGCGATACGCGGCGTTCCGCGCGAACGGCTCGCGATCTCGATCGCTGCTTCTTTTTCGATCCCGATTTCGAGAAGACGCGCGCTGCGCGTCACGATCTTCGCGAGATCCTCGGGCTTATAAAGCTCCAAGCGACACATTACGCCGAAACGATCGCGAAGCGGCGCGGTCAACATCCCCGCGCGAGTCGTCGCTCCGATCAAGGTAAACCGTTTCAAGGGGAGACGGATGCTTTTCGCGCTCGGCCCCTTCCCCACGACGAAATCGAGAACGTAATCCTCCATTGCGGGATACAGGATCTCTTCGACAGCGTGAGACAGGCGATGGATCTCATCGATAAAAAGGACGTCGCCTTCATAAAGATTCGTCAGCATCGCGGCAAGATCCGCGGCTTTTTCGATCGCGGGACCGGACGTGACTTTGATCTGCGAATTCATTTCGTTCGCGATGATATGCGCAAGCGTCGTCTTGCCGAGTCCCGGAGGACCGTACAAAAGGACGTGATCGAGCGCTTCTCCGCGCTTTTTGGCGGAATGGATAAAGACGGACAAGTTGGCTTTCACCTTTTCTTGTCCGACGTACTCCGACATCGTTTTCGGACGGAGAGTATTTTCGATCTCTTCGTCTTCCTCTTCGCGGTCGTTCGCGACGATTCGGTCGCCCGTTAAAGCGGCGCTCGTTATAAAGCTGTCGTCGTTTTCAAACATCATTTATCCAACCTTTTGAGAACGTTCATTACGAGTTCGTTTACGTTTTTCGCGTTTTTCCTCTCTCCCGCCACCATCGAATAGGCTTCCGAGCGATTGACGCCGAGCGTCGTCAGAACTTCGAGCGCTTCCTCGATCATCGAATCGTTTTCGGGAACGGAAGCGAACGGAGAATCCGCAAACGCCATTCGTAAGCCGTCTTCTCCGATATTCTCTTTGAGCTCGACGACGATCCTTTCCGCGGTCTTTTTGCCGATGCCTTTGACTTTGGACAACGATTTCGTGTCGCCTGAGACGATTGCCGCCGCAAGGGTCGAAAGCGGCGCGGAAGATAAAATCCCGATCGCCATTTTCGGTCCGACGCCGGAAACGGTGATGAGGCGCAAAAACATTCTTTTTTCGTCGAGAGAGGAAAACCCGAATAAACTCATATCGTCTTCGCGGACGGAAAGATAGAGGTAAAGCTTGACGGTCTCGCCCGCTTTGCCGCATTTCGCGACGGTGAAATTCGAGACGTTGATCTGATATCCGATCCCACCCGCTTCGACGACGATGAATCCGTCGCCGTAACTATCCACTTTTCCGACGATATAAGCGTACATAACTATATTCCGAACAAAGAACCGAATCGGTTCGTCTGCGCATGCGTCAACGCGACGGCAAGCGCGTCCGCGGCGTCATCCGGCTTGGGGATCGCTTGTAAGCGAAGGGTCTGCCGAACGACTTCCTGCATCTGCTTTTTATCCGCGCCGCCCCAACCCGTGATCGCTTGTTTGATCTGATTCGGCGTGTACTCGAAAAGTTTATCCGAATATTCGATCGCGGTCATTAGGATCACGCCGCGCGCTTCCGCGACGGGAATACCCGTCGTCTTGTTATTGGAGAAGAACAGCTCTTCGACGGCGATCTCGTCCGGCTTATAGCGGTCGAAAAGCGTCAAAAGACCCTTATGGATCATTTGCAGTCGAAGGGGCGTTCTGAGCCCGGCGGGCGTGTTGATCACACCGTAATCCAAGGCTTTTACGCGACCTTTCACGCTTTCCACGACGCCGTAACCGACGATCGCGAGCCCGGGATCGATCCCGAGAATGATCACTTACGCACCTGACCTTCGCCGACGACGACGTACTTTTCGCTCGTCAGTTGCTTTAATCCGAGAGGTCCGCGCGCGTGCAATTTCTGCGTGCTGATCGCCATTTCCGCGCCGAAGCCGAATTCGAAGCCGTCCGTAAAGCGGGTACTCGCATTGACGTACACCGCCGCGGAATCGACGCCGACTTGAAACGCTTCGATCGCTTCCGTGCTGTTTGAAAGGATCGCGTCGCTGTGGTGCGTTCCGTACTTATTGATCCTCTCGATCGCTTCTTTATAGCCGCTGACGACTTTAACGGAAAGGGTCAAACCGAGATGCTCGGTGTAATAATCCTCTTCCGTCGCGAGTTCGGCAAGCGGATAGATGCGGCAAGTCTCGTTGCACCCGAGGATTTTGACGCCCTGTTTGGAAAGCCTGTCGAGGCTCTTGGTCAAGAAAGGAGCGGCGATCGCTCTGTCCACGATGAGTTGCTCCGTCGCGTTACAGACGGAAGGACGACTGACTTTCGCGTTGAAAAGGACGTTATCCGCCATTTTGAGATCCGCGGTCTTTTCGACGTAGGTGTGGCAGTTTCCGCCCGCGGATGCGATCACGGGAACCGTCGCGTTCTCCATAACGAATTTTTTAAGACCTTCGCCGCCTCTCGGGATCACGACGTCTACGGTCGCGCTCTGCTTCAACAGTTCCGCCGTGGCTTCGCGCTCGGGTTCGGGGATGAATTGGATGACGTTCGCGTCGTAACCGCCTTTGATCAAAGCGTTCTTCATCGCGTTGAAGATCGCGAGATTGGAATTGATCGCGTCTTTACTGCCGCGGAGAACGACCGCGTTTCCGCTTTTGATCGCAAGCGCGACCGCGTCGCAAGTGACGTTCGGACGAGCTTCGTAGATGATCGCGACGACGCCGAGCGGCGCGCGAACTTTGGAGATCTTCAAGCCGTTCGGAAGCGTCCATTTATCCGTCACTTCGCCGACGGGATCGGGAAGATCCGCGACCGCTTGCACGCCATCGACCATTTGGCGAATGCGGGACTTATAAAGAGTAAGCCTGTCGATCAAGGTTTCTTCTTTTCCGTTTTCTTTCGCGATAAAGAGATCGTCGCTGTTCGCTTCGAGGATCGCGTCCGTCTCGTCGGAGATCCCGCTTGCCATCGCGAGAAGCATCGCGTTCTTCTCGGCGGACGACAGAGTCGCAAGGCGATACGCCGCTTCTTTGGCAAGCGCGCAAGTTTCCGCTACGCTCATTCTTATTCCTCCTCTTCTTCTTCGGGCAAGATCGCGTTATGGAAGACGTTTTGCACGTCGTCGTTCTCCTCGAGCCTGTCGATAAGATTCAAAATCTTCGTCGTCGACGCCTCGTCCGGCGTAACGTAATTTTCGGGGACCATTTCGAGACCGCTCGAAAGGATCTTCAAGCCTTGTTTTTCGAGATTCTCACGAACGGCGGTGTAATTTTGCGGAAGGGTATAAACCTCGAAAACTCCATCGTCGCTTTGGACGTCGTCCGCGCCGGCGTCGAGCGCGAGGAGCATAAAGTCGTCCTCTTCGAGTCCGTCGCCGTCGATCACGATCACGCCCTTTTTGTTAAACATATAAGAGACGCAACCCGTGCTGCCGAGGTTTCCGCCAAATTTATCAAACGCGCAGCGAACGTCGCCCGCGGTTCTGTTCTTATTGTCGGTCAGGGTCTCGACGATGACCGCGACGCCACCCGCCGCGTATCCTTCGTAGGTAATCTCCTCGTAGTTCACGCTGCCGAGCTCGCCCGAAGCCTTTTTGATGCTGCGGAAGATGTTATCGTTCGGCATATTCGCCGCTTTCGCTTTCGCGATAACGTCGCGCAAACGAGAGTTACTGTCGGGGTTGGGGCCGCCCTGTTTGACCGCGATCGCAAGCTCTCTGCCGATCTTGGTAAAGACGTTCGCCCTTGCCGCATCGCCCTTCGCTTTCTTGTTTTTGATGTTTGCCCATTTGCTGTGTCCGGACATATTCGCCTCCTACGTTTACCGTTTATTTTTTCCGAGAACGTACATCGCCACGCCCGCGCTGACGGCGGCGTTAAGCGACTCCATATTCTCCATTGGGATCGAGATTTTTCTTCCCGCGCTTTTGATCTCGGGGCTGACGCCGTGCGCCTCGTTGCCGACGATCAAAGCGATCTTCCTTTCGGGTCGGAACGAAAAAATATCCTCTCCGCCCATATCAAGAACTATTATATCATATAAACTTATATTTTTACTACACAAAAATGACCGTTTGTCGCAAAAAATCGGCTCGATCTTGAAAATCGCGCTCATGCTTGCGCGAACCGCCTTCGGAGAATAGGGATCGGCGGCGTTCAAAAAGACCGCTTGCTTATAGCCTGCGGCGACCGCCGTCCGAAGAATCGCGCCGACGTTACCCGCGTCCGAGACGCCGTCCAAAACGATTGCTTTTTCCGCGGAAAGCTCGGATATATCGAGAGATTTCGGGATCCTTACGATCGCCGCGACTCCGATCGGCGTGACGGTCGACGAGATCCTGTCGAACAGTGAATCGGACAAGACGACTCTCTCGCAGTCGAACCGAGAAGTAAGCGGCTCGAATTCTTCCGCCTTGCTTTCTTTTACGAACATAAAAAGGACGTCCGCATCTTGCGGAATATCCTTAACGAGGTTCGCGCCTTCCGCGAGATAACACCCGTTTTCTTTCCTCCCCTTCGCGCTTTCGAGCGCGCGGAAAAGTTTGACTTTTTCGTTCGATATTGCGGTAACGATCATTCTTCAAAAAAAATGCTTTCGGCGAACCGAAAGCATTTTCAAGTTATCAAAGCGCCGCTTTCGCTTTCTCGCAAAGCGCGGTAAAGGTCGCCGCGTCGTTGACCGCGAGGTCGGCGAGCACTTTGCGGTTCAGATTGATCTCGCTCTTTTTAAGACCGTTCATAAACCTGCTGTAACTCAAACCGTTCATTCTCGCCGCCGCGTTGATACGCGCGATCCAGATTTGACGGAAATCTCTCTTCTTGTCCTTCCTGCCGACATAAGCGTACATTTGGGACTTCATCACCGCTTCGCGGGATACTCTGTAAAGTTTGCTCTTCGCGCCGCGATAGCCTTTCGCGAGCTTAAAGATCTTTCTGCGTTTTTTTACTGCGTTAACCGCTCTTTTGATTCTCATAATCTCTTACCTCCCGGGTTACTTTTGGATCATCGTCCTGATGGTTTTGGCTTGCGTCTCGGAAACATAGCCGCCCGCTCTCAAACCGCGCTTTCTCTTGGTCTCTTTCTTGGTAAGAATATGGTTTTTACCCTGTTTGCTTCTCTTGATCAATCCGTTTTTGGTTACGCGAAATCTTTTTCCTGCACCGCTGTGCGACTTTTGTTTTGGCATTTTGCCTACCTCCGATAGTTTATTTTTTCACAGGCGCGAGCTGCATACGGATCGTGTTTCCTTCGATCACGGGGGGCTGCTCCATAACTGCGCCTTGTAATTTTTCAAAGAATTGGTCCATCACTTTCATTCCGAGTTCCGGACGCTTGTTTTGCCTTCCGCGCATACGGATCACGACGCGGACTTTATCTCCGCCCGCGATAAACTCGTTCGCGCGCTTGGCTTTTACGTTAATATCGCCGACGTCGATCACGATACTGAGCTGTATCTCTTTGAGCTTGACGATTTTTTGATTCTTTTTTGCCTCTTTTTCTTTTTTGATGGAGTCGAAACGGAATTTGTCGTAATCCATCAATTTGCAGATCGGCGGATTCGACTGCGGCGCGATCTTTACGAGATCGAGCCCCTGCTCGTCGGCGACTTTTTGCGCGTCATACGCGCTCATAACGCCTAAGTTCTTTCCTTCCGCGTCGATCACGGTAACTTGCCTATCACGAATTTGCTCGTTAATTTGGTAGTCTTTTATAATTTTTTCCTCCCGAAAAAGAAAATTGGGCAGTAAAACTGCCCAAAATATCTCTCGATATTAAGAAACCCTTTACAACTCCTGCTTGGGTGAGAAACAGTTCTACTTCGCTATAATAGTATCACCTCGGCAAAAAGCCGTCAAGCGATTTTTCTCTTATTTTATAATTTTCTCGCGGACGTCTTTCGAGAGGCGCGCGGCGAATTCGTCGAGCGTCATCGAACCGAGATCGCCTTCCGAGCGATGGCGAACGCTGACTTTATTCTCTTCTTTCTCTTTATCGCCGATGATCAGCATATACGGGACTTTGGCAAGCTGCGCTTCGCGGATCTTGTAGCCGACCTTCTCGCTTCTCGTGTCCGCGTCTGCGCGGAATCCCATCTCGCCGAGTTTCGCCGCGATCTCGTTCGCTTCGGGCGCGGTGCGATCGGTCAGGCTGATGACGGTGACCTGCGTGGGCGCGATCCAAGCGGGGAACGCTCCGGCGTACTTCTCGATCAACATCGCGAGGGTGCGCTCGTAGCAACCGATACTGCTGCGGTGGATGATATACGGCGTTTGTTTTACACCGTTTTCGTCGACGTAGGTCATTTCAAAGCGAGACGCCGACGCGAAGTCGATCTGGATCGTAATGATCGTGTCCTCTTTTCCGTAGACGTTCTTCGCCTGCACGTCGAGTTTCGGACCGTAGAACGCGGCTTCGCCGATCGCTTCGACGTAATCGAGACCGAGGCGATCCAAGATGCCTTTCATCAAAGTCTCCGTTCTCTCCCATTCCGCGGGATTGTCGATATATTTATCGGTATCCTTCGGATCCCATTTGCTGAAACGGAAGGTGACCGCGTCGCGCAGTCCGAGGCAATTTAAGAAGTAGTAAGAAAGATCCAAGCATCTCTTGAACTCGCTTTCGATCTGCTCGGGCGAACAAACGATATGTCCGTCCGAAAGCGTAAATTGTCTGACGCGGATCAAGCCGTGCATTTCGCCCGACGCTTCGTTTCTGAAAAGGGTCGCGGTTTCGGCATAGCGGCAAGGAAGATCGCGGTAGCTCTTGATCCCGTTTTTATAGATCTGATATTGGAACGGGCAAGTCATCGGGCGAAGCGCCAAGACTTCGTCGTCCTTCTCTTCGTCGCCGATCACGAACATTTTATCCCTGTAATGATCCCAGTGACCGGAGATCTTATAAAGATCGTTCTTCGCCATCGCGGGAGTCTTGGTCAACATAAAGCCGCGACGCTCTTCCTCGTCCTCGACGAAGCGTTGCAGGATCTGCAACATTTTCGCGCCCTTCGGCATCAACAGAGGAAGCCCCTGCCCGATCTTTTCTTCGGTCATAAAGATCCCGAGATCGCGACCGAGCTTATTATGGTCGCGCTTTTTCGCCTCTTCGAGACGGGTCAGGTACTCGTCCAAAGCGGACTTTTTATCGAACGCGACGCCGTAAATACGGGTCAACATCTTATTCTTTGCGTCACCGCGCCAATACGCGCCGGTGATGCTCGTCAGTTTAATGGCTTTCAAGACGCCCGTGCTTTTGAGGTGAGGTCCGACGCACATATCGACGAAATCGCCTTGATGATAAAAACTGATCTCCGCGCCCTTCGGAAGCTCCGCGATCATTTCGAGCTTATACGGTTCGTCCAGCTTGCGCATAAGCGCGTTCGCGCTCTTTCTCGGCAAAACTTCGCGCGTGATCGGGAGATTCGCTTTGATGATGCGCTGCATCTCCTCTTCGATCTTCGCGAGATCGTCCATCGTGGGCGGGGTGATATATTCGATATCGTAATAGAATCCGGTATCGATCGCCGGGCCGATCGCAAGTTTCGCGGTCGGATAAATGCTCTTGATCGCCTGCGCCATAACGTGCGCCGCGGTGTGGTTGTAAATATGCTTGCCCTCTTGATCTTTGAAGGTCAGGATCTGGACTTCGGAATCGTTTTCGACGAGATAACTCAGATCGACCGGAGTCCCGTTCACTTTTCCCGCGAGTGCGGCGCGGTGAAGCCCTTCGCCGATATCCGCCGCGATTTGATCGACGGTCACGGGCGCATCGTATTCCTTAACGGTATCTCTCAAATAAATCTTCATAGTATCCTCCTCTTTTGATCTATCGACCAAACGTAATTACAAAATAAAAACGCCCCTATGCCTTCAAGCATAAGGACGACAAAGCCGCGGTTCCACCTTATTTGAGCGAATGATCGCTCCCCTTTATATTCGAATGTTTCAAATAGCGGTGGTACCAACAGGCGGCAAATGCTTCGCTCTCAGCAAACGCGAAACTCTCTGGGAAATGCTTATGCCCGCTGACGTGTCCGCCACGGCTGGTGCCGAAGGCGGGACTCGAACCCGCACGGAGTTGCCCCCGAGGGATTTTAAGTCCCTTGCGTCTGCCATTCCGCCACTTCGGCAACTATTGGAGGCACCACCCAGACTCGGACTGGGGAATAAAGGTTTTGCAGACCTCTGCCTTACCACTTGGCTATGGTGCCATAACGCTATATTATATATGATTCGCTCGCGTACGATGCGACATATATTCACAATTTGAAGCAGCAACGACTGCTGCCGCGCGGTTGCTATCGCAACCGAATCCCATCTTTTGGGGATAATGCGAAAAGCAATTTGGAGCGGGAGACGGTGTGCCCGATCAAGTCGGGAACCTCCGCGTTGCTCCGGTGCGGCCCCTGCGGGTCTCGCGCTATCGCGCGGTTGCTGTCGCAACCGAATCCCGTCTTTTAGGGATAATGCGAAAAGCAATTTGGAGCGGGAGACGGGATTCGGACCCGCGACATTTGCCTTGGCAAGGCAACGCTCTACCACTGAGCCACTCCCGCGAAGTTGCTCTATTACTATACCAAATACCATTTGGATTTGCAACCGTTTTTACAAAAAAAGTTTACTCAGCCGCCAAAATATAGAAGGAGTGCGGTTGGTCCCCTTTATAAGTAATGACTTCGAGATCCGGATAATCTTCTGCAAGACGATCCACGACGGCGTTAACGTCCTCTTCCGTAACGCCTTCGCCCGAATAGAGATTCAAGACGTCCATCTCGTCCATTCCCATTTTCTTGACAAGCGCGGAAACGACGTCGATCGCGCTGTCGCCTTTCGTCAGGATCTTTTTATCCGAAAGCCCGATGATATCGCCCTCTTTCAGAGAAAGCCCGTCCATTTTCGTGCTTCGGACCGCGGTCGTGACCTGCGCGCATTTGACGGATTCGAAGGCTTCTTTCATCGCCGCGACGTTCTCTTCCGTCGAAGCGTTTTGATCGAAAGCGATCGCGGCGGCGATCCCGGCGGCGACGCTCTTCGTCGGTAAAACGACGCAATGGCGGCTCGCCATTTCCATCGCTTTTTCGGCGGCGAGAATAATATTACTGTTATTCGGAAGGACGATGACGCTATCTGCGTTTACGCGGTTGATCGCAGACAAGATCTCGTTTACGCTCGGGTTCATCGTCTGCCCGCCTTCGACGATCACGTCCACCAAAAGATCCTTAAAGATCTGTTTGATGCCAGCGCCCGCACAAACCGCGACCATACCGATCGGCTTTTTATTCTTTTCCATTTCCGCTTTGATCTTGCGGTTTTGTTCGAGCATATTCTCGATCTTGACGCGATCGAGTTCGCCGAGGTCGAGCGCGTACTGCAAGGCGCGACCGGGGTTATTCGTGTGGACGTGGACTTTGACGAGTTCGAGATCGCCGATACAGATCAAACTGTTACCCAAACGGGCAAGTTTGTCGCGGAGTTTGTCGATATCGGACTCCGTGGCTCTCGGGCGAATGTTTTTCACGAAAAACTCGGTACAATAGGCAAATTCGATATCGTCCAGATCGTGAACGTCCGCGGCGAAGCCCGCGTCGAATTCGTCCGCGGCGACCTTGACCGCGACCTTCGGAATTTCCTTTCCTTCGATGACGAGGGTCAAGCCTTCGAGGACGCGCATAAGTCCCATGCCGCCCGCGTCCACGACGCCGGCTTTTTTCAGGACGGGAAGCATATTCGGAGTCTCCGCGAGGATTGCGTTGCCCTTTTCGAGGAGTTTCCGCATCATCGTCTCGAAACAGGCGTTTCTTCCGGACGCCCACTTTTCGGATTCTTCGGCGACGACGCGAATAACGGTAAGGATGGTTCCTTCCTTCGGTTTATTCACTGCGCCGTAAGCGACTTTCGCACCCTGCTGCAAAGCCTTCGAAAAATTCTTCAAAGACAAGAGCCCCGCCGTTTCTCCCGTAACGTCCGAAATACCCTTAAAGATCTGAGTAAGGATAACGCCGCTGTTTCCTCTCGCGCCGCGAAGCGCGCCGATAGAAAGCGCCGAGGAAAATTTCTCCCAAGAGAGTTCTTCTTCTTTGATTGCTTGGATCTCGCGCGCGGCGCTCGCCGCCGTCGCGCACATATTGGTGCCGGTGTCTCCGTCCGGAACGGGGAAAACGTTATGCGCGTTTATCTCCTGCTCGTAGACCGCGAGATTCTGGCAAGCTCCCGATATCATATCGCGAAGCATTTTAACGTCGATACTTTTTATCATATATACTCCTAAACCTTAATGCCGACGACGTTTACGTTCACCTGCATCACGCGCATTCCCGTAAACGCCTCGACGGAATAGGTCACGACCGAGCGAAGAGATTCGGTGACCGCGTCAACGAGCACCCCCTGCTTCAAAATCACGAAAACGTCGATAAAGATCTTATTATCGACGGTCGTAACGCGTATTCCTTTGGTGTTGCCGTTTTGTTTGAATAAAGAAGCGAGAGAATCGGTAAATCTTCTCGAAACGAGCTCGACCACGCCGTAACATTCCGAGGCGGCGCGACAAGCGCACATTGCCACGGCTTCGTCCGACACGGTGATTTTGCCGTATTTGTTGGAAGTCTTTACAGCCATATCTCTCTCCGTAAAAAATTCTATATATATGATACTATTATTATTTACTCCTTTGCAAGTAATTTTCAAAATTACTTAAAATCTGTTGCCAAGCGTAAAATTTCGTGCTATATTTAATAAGTCGCGTTTTGGAGAGATCCATTTCGCCGTCAGTGAGAATCGTTACGGGAGGTAATGGATATATGTCGAGAGTTTGCAGCGTATGCGGAAAAAGTAAAATGAGCGGAAACACGGTGAGCCACAGCAACCGTAAAGCACCGACCCATTGGAACGCGAACATTCAAAAGGTCTCCGTCGTCGATGAGAACGGCACGGTTTCCAAGAAGTACGTCTGCACGAGATGCCTGAGAAACGGCGCCGTGCAAAGAAAGGCGAACTAACCTTTTCGTTAAAAAAGATCCTCGGGTTTCGAGGATCTTTTTTTTATTTTTTCGAACGCTTCGCCCTACTTTCGCGCGCGTTTCTTTCCGCAAAACAGCCGCAAGACCGCTTTCAAAAAAGACGGCGGATTTACGCAAACCATTTTCAAAGCCACACCTCCTTATCCGAATTTATGATAAAGCAGTGCGCTTCCCTCCTTTACGCTGACGAACACCGAGTTTTCCGTGCATTCGTTGGACAATCCGAGCGTGTCGCTTTTGGTCAGGACGGCACCGTCCGCAGGGTATTTGAGCCCTTTCGCCTTTATTATATGCACGGTTTCCGAAAAAGGTACGATCGATAAAACGTCTCCCGCTGCCACGTCCAAAAACAAATTCCCGTCGAGATAGTAAAGATCGAAATCGTCTCCGCGAAGGACGGCGGTCGCGCCGAGATCGCGGGCGAGTTTCAAAAGGTGAAGATTATAAAGCGAATGGTCGGGTCTGCCGCCCCATCCGCCGTAAATATCGATAAAGAAATAATTCCGCAGGATCGCCTCGCGGATCGCGAGTTCCCCATCCGAAAAATCCTTTTCGGCTTGAACGGTCAAGACGCCTATATCCTTCGGGACGAAGCCGAGACTGTCCATATCCCCGACGACGAGATCGGGGCGGATCTTGTTTTCGAGAGCGCGAAGATAGCCTTCGTCCGCGGCGATCACGAAATCCGAGGGCAGCATCCGTTTGAATTTTTGCGACAGGACGATCGCCGCTTTTTTCATCCGCGCATCACCTTGATCGCGGCGACCTTATCATCCGCTTTGAAGGTCGCGCTTCCGGCGACGAGGACGGTGATCCCGAGATCGCGGAATTTCGCGGCGTTGCCGAGCGTTACGCCGCCGTCCAGTTCCAAAAGGATATCGCGCCCGCTCTTTTTGATCTCTTCGGCGAGGACTTTGATATTCTCATCCACGGTTTCGATATAAGACTGACCGCCGAATCCCGGGAAAACTCCCATCAGGACGATCATATCGACGAGATCCATATAGTCTTTCACAAGCGAAAAATCCTTGTCGGGATTGACGACGAGCCCGCATTTCACGCCCTTATTTTTGATTTTCAAAAGCGTCTCTCTCGGATTCTTCGACGCTTCCGGATGGAAGGTCACGAAATCCGCGCCCGCGTCGCAAAAGCGTTCGACGTACAATTCGGGTTCGACGATCATCAAATGCACGTCGAGCGGCAAATTCGTGTGCGGACGGATCGCTTTGATCATCGGCATCCCGAACGTGATATTCGGGACGAATCTTCCGTCCATAACGTCGCAGTGGACGAGATCCGCTCCCCACTTTTCGACGTTTTCCACCGTCTCGCCCATATTCGCGAAATCACCCGACAAAATCGACGGAGCAACTTTAACAGAACTCATACTCTTTTCCCCCTCTATTCCTGTTGATATTTTGCGCGAAGCTGTCCGCACGCGCCTTCGATATCCGCGCCCATCGTTCGGCGAACCGTGGCTTCCACGCCGCCCTTTTCGAGAAGACCCTGAAAACGATACGCGTCTTTACGGCTCGTCCCTTCGAGACCCCTCTCTTTAACGAAGTTCAAAACGATCAAATTCACGATACACGGAAACCCTTTTACTTTTTCGATCAACGCGGCGGCGTCCTTCTCGCCGTCGTTGACGCCCTTTATCAGGGAATACTCGAAGACGACGCGCCGTTTGGTCTTCTCGAACCAGCGTTTTGCCGCGGCGATCACGTCAGAAACGCCGTATCTTTTATTGATCGGCATAATGGACGAACGGACTTCGTCCCGCGCGGCGTGCAGAGAAAAGGTCATCGTCACGGGGATATCTTCTTCGATGAAACGGTCGAATTTCTCCAAGAGTCCGCACGTCGAAAGCGAGATATTCCGATAGCTGACGTTCAGCCCTTTTTCGGCGTTTACGAGGCGAAGGAATTTTACGACGTTGTCATAGTTATCCAAGGGTTCCCCGCTCCCCATTAAGACGATATTCGTGATCTTCCGATTTTTGAGATCGCCGCCGTCGAACGCGTTTGCGAGGATGACCTCGCCGAGGATCTCGCCCGCGGACAGGTTTCGTTTGAGTCCGTTTAGCCCCGACGCGCAAAACGCGCAATTCATTCGACAACCGACCTGCGTAGAAACGCAAAGCGTGTTTCCGTACTTATAGCGCATCAAAACGCCTTCGACCATATCGCCGTCCCACAAAGAAAACAGAAACTTTACGGTATCGTCGATCTCGGAGCGAAAAGAACGGAATATCTTCATTCCGGTCGAGACGAAACCTTCGCTCGAAAGTTTTTGCTTCAAAGCCGCGGAGATCGTCGAAATATCCTCGGGCTCTTTACCCTGCTGAACGCCGAGATAGATCTGCTCCGCGCGGAAAGGTTTTTCTCCGAGCGAAAGCATCGTTTCTTTTAACTCATCAAGCGTAAGATCGGCAAGCAGTTTCATTTCTTCTCCAAAACGGCGAAATAGAATCCTTCGCCGCCCTTTTCATTGATCTCGGTGTATTTCTCGTTTTTCAGCGCGAACGCGGCGTTTTCCGCGAGAAACGCGCGAACGTTCTCTCCGCACTCGGACGGAAGATCGGAGCAAGTCGAATAGACGAGTTTACCCCCCGCGGAAACGTAACGCGAAACGTTTTCGAGGAGCGCACGCTGCAAACGCGCGAGCGCGTCCACGTCGGATTCCGTCTTAAACAAGACGACGTCCGGATTCGAAGGAAGCGTCCCGAAGCCCGAGCAAGGCGCGTCCAAAAGAACGAGCGAAAACGCGCCTTCGAACGCGGGACAAAATTCCGTCTGATCCCGAACCTCCGCGCGAACGTTTTTAACGTTCATTCTTTCCGCGTATTTTTTTATCAATTCCACGCGATGCGGATAAAGGTCGGTCGCCGTGACCGTCCCTTTGATCCGCTCCGCGAGATAGACGCTTTTTCCCCCGGGCGCGGCGCAACAATCGAGCGCGTCGCCGCTAACGGGGAGCGCGGCTTCGCAGATCTCCGCGCTGCCAAGGCTCATCGCCGTCGCTTTTCCTTCCTCGAAAAGATCGGAAAGCGCGCCGACCGATCGGATCAAAAAGCCGTAGGCCGTCTCTTCAAAAGCGATTCCTTTTGCTTGAAGCGCGGCGCGAAGGTTCCCTTTTCCGAAGGAAACGGAAGCGCGAACGTGCGTCGCGGAAGTTCCTTTCGCAAAAAGGAGCTCCCTTGCCTTTTCTTCTCCGAGTTCTCGAATATATCGCTTTACGAGCCAAACGGGGCGATTGCTTTCCGCGGAGAGCCTTTCGAGCTTCCCTTCCGGAATAAGGTCGACACCCTCTGCGGCGTACTTTCGGAGAACGGCGTTCAAAAAGCCTTTGACGCCGCTTTTTCCGACCGTGCAAGCCGTCTTGACGATTTCGTCCACCGCGGCGAACGCGGGAACGTCGTCCATATATTTGATCGCGTACATTCCCATTTTGAGAAGAACGGCGACCGACGTTTTCGGAGCTTTCGAAACGAGGCGGGAGATCTGATAATCAAAAAGATAGGTATGCTCGATGACGCCGTAGGTCAAGCGCAGGCTTCCTTTGGACGCGGATAGCGCCGCGCCTTGCTTTTTGACCGCTTCTCCGACGAACGCTTTTCGGACGAAAACGTCCGTCAGCGCGCCGTACGCCTCGACGAGCCCTCTCATATTATCGGATTTCCTTATTCAAAAGATCGGCGTGACCGATCAAATATTCGCGTCCCGACATCCTTTTCTTTCCCTCTTTTTGGATCGAACGAAGGCGGATCGCTCCGTCCGCGAGATTCAGAACGGGATCGCCGTCCGACGCGTAAAAAGTTCCTTCTCTTCCGCGCTTTTCCGCCGCCGAAGCGGAATAGATCTTGATCCTTTCACCGTCGACGAAGACGTATGCCACGGGCCACGGATCGTACGCGCGAATCTTCAAAAGCGCGTTTTTCGCATTCTCGGTCTTTTCGATCACCGCGTCCGTTTTGCGGATCATTTTGCAAAAAGTCGCTTGGGAATGATCCTGCGGGGTATAGACCGCCTCGCCCTTTTCCACGAGGTCGAGCGCTTCGACGATCGCCGCCGCCCCGATCTCCGCGATCTTATCGAAAAGCGTTCCCGCGGTATCTTCGTCCGAGATCGGAATCTCTTTTTTCAAAAGGACGTCGCCCGCGTCCACTTCGAGCGCCGTCTTCATGATCGTTACGCCCGTAACGCTGTCGTCGTTCAAAAGGCAAGACTGGATCGGGCTCGATCCGCGATACAAAGGAAGAAGCGAACCGTGGACGTTCAGCGTCCCGAATTTCGGAATATCGAGGATCTCCTGAGAGAGGATCTGCCCAAACGCCGCCGTCACCATCACGTCGGGCGCGAGCGAACGGACGAGTTCGACGCCTTCTTTCCGAAGACTGTTGAATTGATAGACTTTAAGCCCGAGTTTTTCCGCTTCGACCTTGACGGGCGGCGGAGTCATCACGCGGCGATTTCCCTCTTTATCGGGTTGCGTGATCACGGCGAGGATCTCGTGCGCGGACGAAGCGATCGCGCGAAGCGAAGGAATCGCAAAATCGGGAGTTCCGAGAAACAAAACTTTCATACTATTTCTTTTTTACTTTGACTTCTTTGTCGTAAAAGAGGACGCCGGACAGGTGATCGATCTCGTGAGACGCGACGACGGCGTTGAAATCCGTAAACGTGCGCTCGATCTTTTCTCCTTTTCTGTTTTGAAATTTGACCGTAACGCTTTTCGGGCGTTGGACGTCGCACCGCTTTCCGGGAACGGACAGGCACCCTTCCGCGCCGATCTGCTTTCCGCTTTTTTTGACGATCGAAGGATTGATCATTTCGAGGATCTCTCTTTCTTCGGGGTCCTCGGTTTCCATTTCGCAGATCACGGCTTGGCGCAAAATGCCGACTTGGGGAGCGGCGATGCCGACGCCGTCCGCCGCGCGCATCGTTTCCAGCATATCGTCCAAAAGAGCGAACAATTTCGAGTCGAAAGAGTCGACGGGTCTTGATTTTTTGCGGAGCAAAGGTTCTCCGTCTTTTACGATATCTCTGATAGCCATTTTATCCTCCTGTCAGTTCATATTCTGCGGATTGATCTCGACGAACACTTGCGCGCCTTTCTTCTCCTCCGCATTGACGATCTCATAGATCTTTTTCAAAGTCACGTCTTCCCTTTCGCGCGTCAGACGCATCAAAATCTGATAGCGATATTTATTTTCGATCCGCTTGACCGGCGATTTCATACCCGCGACCGCCACGAAATCCGACGGGGTCTCCTTTTGATACGCGCGAATCTTGGCGAGCATCGATTTCGTCAGTTCGAGCGCGCGCTCTTCGCTTTCGCTGACGACGAGGACGCGAACGATCTTCGTAAACGGCGGAAACGCCGTTACCTCGCGGATATTGATTTCCTTTTTGTAAAAGGACGGATAGTCGTTATCGCGGGAATACGCGAAAACGTAATGCCGCGGAGAATAAGTTTGCAGGATCACGAGACCTTCTTTATCCGCCCTGCCTGCTCTTCCGCTCATCTGCGTGACGAGCTGAAACGTCCGTTCCGCGCTGTGATAATCCTCGTAATAGAGGCTCATATCCGCGTCCAAAATGCCGACGAGCGTAACGTTCGGAAAATCGTGACCTTTTACGATCATTTGCGTCCCGACGAGAATATCCGCTTCGCCCATACGAAACGCGGAAAGGATCTCGTCGTAGCTTCCTTTCTTCCGCGTGGTGTCGCGATCCATTCTAAGAATGCGGACGCCGGGAAAACGCTGTTTCAAGATCTCCGCGACTTTCTCCGTCCCGACTCTGCCGAGCCTCATATCGCTTTCTCCGCAAAAAGGACACTTTTCGGGAACGGGATAAGGCTTCCCGCAGTAATGACATTTTAAGAGGTTATCCTCTTTATGCCAAGTCAACGAAACGTCGCAATCGTCGCACTTTATAACCTTTCCGCATTTCTTGCAGATCATAAAGGACGCAAACCCGCGGCGATTGATAAAGATCATGCTTTGATTCTTTTGTTCGAGCGAGCGACCGATCTCCTCTTCGAGTCGGGCGGACAGGATCGAATTATTCCCGCTTCGGATCTCGCCGCACATATCGACGATCTCGACTTTGGGCATTTTCGTGTTATGCACGCGATTTTTCAAAGGGATCAATCCGATCTTTCCCTCAATCGCGCTTCGATAGGTTTCGAGCGACGGCGTCGCGCTGCCGAGGACGAGCTTCGCGTCGTTGAATCCCCTGCGGAATCGCGCGACCTCGTGAGTAACGTAACGCGGGTTGCCTTCGCTGATATAGCTGCCGTCGTGCTCTTCGTCGATAATGATGATCCCGACGTTTTTCAAAGGAGCGAAGACCGCGGAGCGCGCGCCGACCGCGATCACGGCTTCTCCGCGAAGCAAACGGAGCCATTCGTCGTAACGTTCGCCGTCCGAAAGTCCGCTGTGTAAGACCGCGACTTTATCGCCGAAACGAGCGCGGAATCGACCCATCATTTGCGGCGTCAGAGAAATTTCCGGGACGAGCATAATCGCGGTTTTACCCGCTGCGATGACTTCGCCGATACAAGCGAGATAGATCTCGGTCTTCCCGCTTCCCGTAACGCCGAAAAGAAGGTTTTCGCTTTGCTTGCCGCGCATAATGGTCTCGACCGCTTTCTTCTGCTCTTCGGTGAGTTCGACTCTTTTATCGGGCATCGGATTTACACGGGGCGCGCGGCGACGCGTTACGTCCTTGACCGAGACGAGCCCTTTTTCCGCAAGCGCGGAGATCGCGGAAAACCCGAATTTTTCGCCGAGGATCGCCGCCCATTCTCCACTTTGCCCGATCTCCGCTACGATCGCTCTTTGATTGACGGCGTTCGGTTTCAACTTCGAAAGCGCGATCTCCTCGGTCACGCCTTCGGACAGCGTCACGAAATGGCGCTTGATCTCGCGCACCCGCCCGCCCCGCATCATCGCGGGAATAAAGAGGCGCAACACGTCCACCAAGCGAAGGTTGTTCTTTTCGCTCATCTCCCACATTAAAGAGATCATCTCGGGTAGGACCGCCGTAAAATCGTCCAATTTGGAAAGAATGGGTTTTAATTCGTGAGAACAATCGCTTGTTTCTTTCAAGCGAACGATAAAACCTTCGGTTTTTTGCCTTCCGAAGGGAACTTTGACCCGATCACCCGCGGAAACGGGCATATCGTTCGGGACGGAATAATCGAAGATCCGATCGATCTCGCTCGTGGAAATATCCACGATGACTTCCGCGATCATACGGTCTTTAACCGATCGAGGATCACGTCCGCGACGGCGATCTTCGGCATCTTTTCATAGGGCGTTACTTCGCCCGTTTTCTCAATGATCGTCACGATATTCGTGTCGGTATTGAAGCCCGCGCCCTCTTTCGTTACGTCGTTCGCGACGACGAGATCCGCGTTCTTTTTCAACAATTTGCCGCGCGCGTTTTCAAGAAGGTTTTCGGTCTCCGCGCTGAAAATCGCGAGTTTGGTTTCGGGCTTTTTGATCCGACCGACTTCTTTGGCGATGTCGGGGGTCTTTTTGAGCTTCAAAACGAGTTCGTCCGATTTTACTTTATTTTCAAAGGTCTCGCACGGCGCGTAATCCGCGGGAGCCGCCGCCATAACGACGAAATCCGCGTCCTTCACCCGCTCGGTGACCGCGCGAAACATATCTTCGGTAGAAGAGACGTAGACGACGTCTTTGACGTTATCGGGAATCTTCGCTTTAATGCTTCCCGCTATCAGAGTTACGTCCGCGCCGCGATCCGCAAACCGCTCCGCGATCGCGATGCCCATTTTCCCGCTGCTGTGGTTGGAAAGGAAACGAACGCCGTCGATATTTTCCACCGTCGCGCCTGCGGTAACGATCGCCTTTTTGCCAAGAAAATCGAGATTCAAGTCCAAAACTTCGCGAACCTTTTCCGCGATCTCATCCGGCTCGACCATTTTACCGACGCCGACGTCCCCGCAGGCAAGCCTGCCCGACACGGGAGAAAGGACGATCGCGCCCTTTTCTTTAACGGCGGCTAAGTTTTCCTGAAAAACCGCGTCCTCATACATCGCCGTATTCATCGCGGGGCAAAGGATCTTCGGAGCCTTGGACGCGAGATAGGTCGTCGTCAGCATATCGTCGCAAACGCCGTGCGCGATCTTTCCGATGAAATTCGCGGTCGCGGGAGCTATGACGACGACTTCCGAGCTTTTGGCAAGAGAAACGTGCTCCACTTCCCACTCGCGGTCGCGGCGAAACATATTCGCGGTCACGGGGTTTTTGGAGAGCGTCTCAAAGGTCAGCGGCGTTACGAACTCCTTCGCGTGGTCGGTCATGAGGACGTGAACGTCGCAGCCCATTTTCACAAGCGCGCTGACGAGGTAGGCAGATTTATAGGCGGCGATCCCGCCCGTTACGCCCACGAGGACTTTCTTTTTCATTACTCTCTCGTGATGATAATTTTTCCTTCGTAGATCTCTTTCGCGGCGACGGAGATCGGCTTTTGCTTGGTCGCGACGAGCATATCGCCTTCCTGCTGCAAAAGTTGTCTCGCTCTCTTCGCCACGCCGCAGACGAGCATATAGCGGCATTCGGTCTTTTTGATAAGCTTATCAATAGGCGGGTCGATCATCATAGTTTCAGTTCCTCCCAAAATAATTCTTTTTTACGTTCGCGAGGGAATCTTTCAGCCCCTCCGCGAGAATAATGCTTTTTACTTTTTCCACGGCGTCTTCCAAGACGTCGTTCACGACGAAGTACTCGTAGCCATCCGCTTGGTCGAATTCCCGCTCGACTTCGGATTGACGGCGGGCGATCTCTTCGGGCGTCTCGCTTCCTCTGCCGACGATGCGACCGGTCAACGCTTCCAAAGACGGCGGTAAAACGTAGATCAAAACGGCTTCGGGGATCCTCTCTTTTACGTTCTTTCCGCCTTGCATCTCGATTTCGAGGATGACGTTCTTTCCGTCCGAAAGCACCCGTTCGACTTCGGAGAACAACGTCCCGTAACGATGAGTGAATTTATCCACCGTTTCGAGAAACAGCCCGTCTTTCACCATTTTGTCGAATTCTTCGTTCGTCTTGTAATAGTAATGCACTCCGTCGATCTCGCCCGGGCGGGGCTTCCTCGTCGTCGCGGAAACGGTCGTAGCCGCGAGATAGGGATACTTTTCCATCAAAACGCGGCAGATCGTCCCTTTCCCGACGCCCGACGGACCGGATATGACAAACACTTTTCCCTGCTTCATCGCTTACTCCAAATTCTGAATTTGTTCGCGGATCTTTTCGATCTCGCATTTCAAAAGAACGACGTTCTCCTGAATCTCCGAATCGTTCGCCTTCGAGCCGATCGTGTTTGCTTCGCGATTGAGTTCCTGCGTCAAAAAGTCGAGCTTTCTCCCCGCGGAAGGTTCGTCCCTGAGGATCTTGCGATAATGGTCTATATGCGCGTACAGTCTTGCGAGCTCTTCGTCGATCGCGACCTTATCGGCAAACAGCGCGATCTCGGTCAAAAGCCTGTTTTCATCGTACGGAGCGCCGGCGAGCGCGTCCGAAACGGTCTTTTTCAAGCGAACTTTGTATTCTTCCGTCACCATCGGAGCGCGATCCTTGATCAGCCCCGTCAAACGCTCGACTTCGGCAAGCTTGGACAAGATGTCTTCCGTGATCGCTTTTCCTTCCTCAGCGCGCATTTTGACCAGAGAGTCGAGCGCGCGATCGGTCGCTTCGCGGACGAGAAAGAGGATCTCCTCTTCGGGCGCGTCCTTCGGGGTTTCTTCGACGACGCCCTGAACGCGAAGCAAAGAAGACGCGGTAGAGTCGTCCTTCACGCCGAACTTTTCGCTGAGTCTGCGGCTCATTTCGAGATATTCCGCGGCGACGGTTTCGTTCAAAGAAAGAGAGGCGGCGTCCTCGGGGGCGCGATAGGTCGTAAACACGTCGACGTGACCGCGCGCAATTCGGGAAGCGATCGCCTTCTTCATCGCGTCTTCGGCAAAAATCAAAGCGCGCGGAAGTTTAACGGCGAGATCCAAAAAACGGTGATTTACGCTTTTCAGCTCCACCGTCAAAGAGCGCCCGTTGCGCTCCGCTTCGCCTTTTCCGTAGCCCGTCATGCTGTTCATACTTTCTCCTCGGCGCGACAAGCGCGCCCGCAAAGTTATTTATTTACAATAATATAGCATATTTGAGGCTGAAAATACAAGCGAAATGGGAATTTATTTCCCAAGTTTCACTCTTTATGAAAAATAAACGCGTTTTAACGAAAATTTTCGAAAATCTTCGGAAGTTATTCGGAAAGCAGGCGCAGGAATTCTTCTTCGCCGATGATCTCCAAACCGAGTTTTTGCGCTTTTTGAAGTTTACTGCCCGCGTCCTCTCCCGCGACGACGAGGTTCACCGCCTTCGAAACGGTGTCGGAGATCTTGCCTCCGCGCTTTTTGATCTCCTCTTGCGCGGCGGAACGCTTATAGCTCGAAAGGACGCCCGTTATGACGACAGTCTTTCCCGAAAACACTCCCTCTCCATTTTCCTCCTCTTTGAAGACGATTCCTTTGGAAAGAAGGCTGTCGATCCTGCGGAGATTCTCTTCGGAGTGGAAGAAATCGACGATATTGCTTGCCGTGATCAGCCCGAAATCCTCGACGTTGACAAGGTCTTCCACGGTCGCCTTTTTGAGAGCGTCGACGGTGCCGAAGGTTTCTTCGAGGACTTTCGCCGCCTTCTTCCCGACGCCGGGGACGCCGAGCGCGGTTAGGAAACGAGCAAGCGTCGTTTCTTTGCTTTTTTGTATGGAACGAACGATATTTTCGGCTTTTTTCTCTTTGAACCCTTCGAGCGACAAAAGATCTTCCGCCGTCAGATCGTAAAGCTCGTCCACGTCTTTCAGACCGAATTCTTCATAGAACTGCTCGATCGTCTTTTCCGAAAGACCGTCGATATCCATCGCGTCTTTGGAACAAAAATGCTCGATCTGCGATATGATGCGAGGCGCGCAGTTTTCTTTATTGGAGCAATAAAGGAAGAAACCGTTTTCGATGACGGGCGCGCCGCAAACGGGGCAAACCGTAGGCTTTTCGACTTCTCTTGCGCCCGGAAGCTCTTCCGCGACGCCCATAATCTCGGGGATCACGTCGCCCGAACGACGGACGAGCACGCGATCGCCGATGCGGATCTTTTTACGCTTGATCTCGGAAAGGTTGGAAAGTGTCGCGCGGGAAACCGTCGCGCCGCCGATATCGACGGGATCGAGAAGCGCGAGGGGGTTGAGTTTTCCCGTTCGGGAGACCTGCCAAAGGACGTCTTTCAAAAGGGTCGTTTTCTCTTCCGCTTTGAATTTATACGCAAGCGCCCAACGCGGAAATTTCTCGGTAAATCCGAGCGTTTCACGCAAAGCGAAATCATTCGCCTTAAAGACCATACCGTCGATCAAAAAGTCCAAATGCGGGCGGGAAACTTCGGCTTCCGCGAGAAGTTTTTCCACCTCGGAATAGTCGGAAACGACCTTGAAATACTCGCCGACGTTGAACCCCTGCTCTCTTAAAAATTCGTGCACCTGCGCTTGATTTTCAAACGTAATGCCGCGGTGATATCCGACGTTATACGCAAAGAAAGAAAGATTACGCGCGCGCGTTTCGTCCACGTCCAAATTGCGGATCGCGCCCGCCACGCCGTTTCTCGCGTTTTTAAGCGGGGTCTTCGCGGTTTCATTGTATTTTTCGAGAGAAGAAAGAGGCATCAAGCCCTCTCCCTGAACGTCGATCTCGCCTTGAAACGGGATCGTCTGCGGAACGTTTGCGATCGTCTTGACCTGCTCGGTCACGACTTCGCCCGTCACGCCGTCGCCGCGAGTCGCCGCGCGAACGAGAACGCCGTTTTCATAGCTGATATTCAAAGTCAGACCGTCGTACTTATATTCGAGGGTAACGGGGACGGCTTCCCCGCCTTTCGAGATCTTTCCGAGCCATTCTTCCACGCCCTCCACGGTTTTGGATTTATCCAAACTGTACAGACGCTCTTTGTGTCGGACCTGCTCGAATCCTTCGTTCGTCTTACCGCCTACGCGTTTCGTGGGAGAATCGGGAAGGACGATGCCGCTGAAAGCTTCGAGCGACAAAAGTTCGTCGTATAAAGCGTCGTACTCCGCATCGGAAACGGTCGGATCGTCTTTTTCGTAATACTCTTTCGCATACTTGTTCAAGAGCTTTACGAGCTCTTCCATTCTACCCATATTACCCTCCTACGCCTTTTGCAAAGGCGCGATCTTCATATTGAATTGCTTGATCCCGAGCCCGTCGAACGCAATGCTCGCGTTGTCGCCGTTGATTTGAATGATGCGACCCACGCCGTAACGGGGATGCTTGACTTTATCGCCGAGTTTGAACGCGGAACCGCCCGAAGAATGGGGCGCGGGCGAAGCGCCTCCGACGACCGAGCGAACGTACTTATTGACGTCGGTAAGGACGCGCTGCGGCTCTTTCGGCGCGGAATTGCTCTGAAAGACCGGCACGGAAAGCGGTTTTTTATCGGGATAGATCTTGGATTCGACTTCGTCCACGAAGCGACTGCGATGATTATACTGCGTGGCGCCGTACATAAAACGCTCTTTCGCTCCGGTCAGATACAGGCGTTTGCGCGCGCGCGTCATCGCGACGTACATGACCCGCCTCTCCTCTTCGATCTCTTTTTGACTTTTGCTTCTTGCCTGCGACGGGAAGACGTTTTCTTCGAGACCCGTTACGAAGACGGTGTCGAATTCCAGCCCTTTGACCGAGTGTACGGTCGAGATCGTCACGAATTCGTCGGTCTGGATATCGTCCGTGTCGGACAGCAAGACGACGGATTGCAAATACTCTTCGAGCGTCGCGCCTTCATTGTCTTTCGCGAATTCCTCGATGCCTTCGAGGAGCTGGTTGACGTTTTCTCTGCGACCGACGTCTTCTTCCTTATCTCCCGCAAATTCGATGAAAAAGCCCGCTTCTTCGACGACGAATCGAGCGTACTCTTTCAAGCTCATTTGATCGCGCTCCGCGAGGAGTTTGAAGTAGAGATCGTTAAACGCTTTGAGTTTTTGGATATTCTTCGGGCTCATTCCGAAAGACGCCATATCGCCGAACAGGACGTCGGACACGTTCACTCCGTTCACCGACGCGACGTAGACGAGTTCTTCGGTGACCGATTCTCCGATCTTGCGCTTCGGCGTGTTGATAATACGCAAAAACGCGTCGTTATCGCGGGGATTGACGATCGCGCGGTAGTACGCGAGAACGTCCTTAACTTCTTTTCTGTCGAAGAATTTGAAGCCGCCGTACACTTTATACGGAATGTTGTAAAGGCGCATTCTTTCTTCGAATTTACGCGAAAGCGCGTTCAAACGAACGAGAATCGCGAATTCCTTCGGAGATTGATTTTTCGAGCGGATCAGCGAGGCGATCTGCCCGACGACGTACTCCGCTTCCTGCCTGTCGTCCGCCGCGTTATAGATCTCCACGCGGACGCCTGGATCGGCTTCCGTCCAAAGTTTCTTATCGAAACGCCCTTTGTTATTCTCGATCAAGGCGTTCGCCGCACGCAAAATATTCGGCGTGCTACGGTAATTCTGTTCGAGTTTGACGACTTCGGCTTCGGGGAAATCCTTCTTGAAATCGAGAATATTCGAGATATCCGCGCCGCGCCATCCGTAGATGCTTTGATCCTCGTCGCCGACGGCGAAAAGATTGCCGTGTTTTTTCGCGAGCATCGAGGCGATCTTATACTGCAAACGGCTCGTGTCTTGGTATTCGTCGATATGGATGTACAGAAAACGATTCGCGTATTTTTCGAGAACTTCGGGGAAATCGCTGAAAAGTTGATAGGTTTTTACGAGAAGATCGTCGTAGTCCATCGCGTTCGCCGCTTTGAGCTCTTCCTCGTACGCCTCGTAGACGTCGCAAATCATACCCGCGTTAAAATCGCCGCACTCGTTTCGATATTCGTCCGGCGAAAGACAAAGAGATTTCGCGTTCGAAATATGGCAGGCGACTTTGGACGAAAAATCCTTGATCTCGATATGCTTATTCGAAATGATGCGTTTCAAGACGCGATCCGAATCCTGATCGCTGTATATCGTAAAACTCTTGGTATATCCGAGTTTTTCGGCGTCTCCGCGCAAAATGCGGGCGCATAAAGAGTGGAAGGTCGAGACCCAAACGCCCGAGTTCTCCCCGAGCATTTTTTCGAGTCTTTCCTTCATCTCGTTCGTCGCTTTGTTCGTAAAGGTAATCGCGAGGATCCGATAGGCGGGGATCTTTTTTTCGTCGATCAAATAGGCGATACGATAGGTCAAAACCCTCGTCTTGCCGGAACCCGCTCCCGCGAGAACCAAAACCGCGCCTTCCGTGGCGCGAACCGCTTTTTGTTGCGCTTCGTTCAATACGCTGAAATCAATCATTTTTGCCTCTTACGTTTAGTATAGAAAAGCGCGCGCCCGAAAAAAGGTCATACGTCGCGCTTCGAATGTTCGAATTGTTTGAAAAGAGGAGAAAAGGAACGCAATCTTTCGACGGTTCGCGAAAGGACGTTTACCGCCTTTTCGACCTCTTCCTCGGTGTTTTCCGCTCCGAAAGAAAAGCGGAGGGACGAACGGGCGAGTTCTTCCGTCAGCCCCATTGCGATAAGGACGTGAGACGGATCGGCGCTGCCCGAGGAGCAAGCGCTGCCCGCAGAGGCCGCGATCCCCTCTCTGTCGAGGGACAAAAGGATCCCGTCGCCATCCGCATACTCAAAGCAAACGTTCGCATTATTCGGAAGTTTTTCATCTTCGGACGCACCGTTCACGAAGACGAATGGGATCTCCTCTTTTACGCGTTTCATGAAGAGATCGCGAAGGGCGCGCACCTTTTCGGATCGGAAAGACAGTTCTTCCACGGCGAGTTCGATCGCCTTTCCGAACCCGACGACGGACGGGACGTTATACGTCCCCCCGCGCATCGAACGCTCCTGCTCGCCGCCCGTGATCAGTTTCCCGAGCCGAACGCCGCTTCGAACGAAGAGCGCGCCGATCCCTTTCGGTCCGTTGAATTTATGCGCCGAGATCGACATAAGATCGACCCCGAGCGCACGAACGTCGACGGGAATCGCGCCGACCGCCTGCACGGCGTCCGTGTGCATAAGAATCCCCCTCTTTCTCGCTTCCGCGGCGATCTCCCGAACGGGTTCGATCGTCCCGACTTCGTTATTCGCGAGCATAACGGAGACGAGAAAGGTATCCTCTCGGATCGAGGAAACGACCGCATCGACCGAAACTTTTCCCGTCTTATCGACGGGAACGTAGGTCACTTCGAATCCTTGTTTTTCAAGTTCCGCAAGGGTATTCAAGACGGCGTGATGCTCGACGGCGGTCGTTACGACGTGCCCTTTTCCTTTTATGAGCGCCGCGCCGCGGATCGCCCAGTTATCCGATTCCGTTCCGCCGGAGGTGAAATAGATCTCGCTCTCCTTCGCTCCGATCGCGCGAGCGATCTTTGCGCGCGCTTCGTCCACCGCGGCGACCGCTTCTCTTCCGAGAAAATGGCGGCTGCTCGCATTGCCGAATCTATCTTTGAAATACGGCAACATCTCGGCGAGCGCTCGCTCGTCGAGAAAAGTCGTTGCCGCGTGATCGAAATAGATCGGATTATTCATCGTTTTTCAAGCAATATCCGATAAAAACGAATTAAAGGATATCGTTGACGTAAAGCGGAAATTTCTCGCAAAGTTCGATAACCGCTTTCTTTACTCTTTCGACCGCTTCCGCGCGATTCAAAATGATGTCGGTGATGAGATCCGCTATGTAGACCGCTTCTTTTTCCTTCATACCGCGCGCGGTGATCGCCGGAGTCCCGATACGGACGCCGCTCGTTACAAAAGGTTTTTGCGTGTCGAACGGGATCGCGTTCTTATTGACGGTGACGTGCGCTTCGTCGAGAAGGGTTTCAAGCTCCTTACCCGTCATATTCTTTCTCGTCAAATCGAGAAGCATCAAATGATTGTCCGTTCCGCCCGAAACGAGATCGACGCCGTTTTCGATAAAGCGCTCGCTCATCGCCTTCGCGTTCAGAATGATTTGGTGTTGATACGCCTTGAATTCGGGGGTAAGCGCCTCGCCGAAGGCAACGGCTTTCGCCGCGATGACGTGCATCAACGGTCCGCCTTGCGTTCCCGGGAAGATCGCCTTGTCGATCTTTTTCGCGATCTCTTCGTTATTCGTCATGATGACGCCGCCGCGCGGTCCGCGAAGGGTCTTATGCGTGGTCGTCGTAACGACGTCCGCGTACTTGACGGGATTTTCATGCTCACCCGCCGCGACGAGACCCGCGATATGCGCCATATCGACCATAAGATACGCGCCGACTTCGTCCGCGATCTCACGGAACGCCTTGAAATCGATCGCGCGCGGATACGCCGAAGCGCCCGCAACGATGAGTTTGGGCTTGCACTCGTTCGCGATGCGGCGAAGCTCTTCGTAATCGATCCTACCGGTTTCTTTCTTTACGCCGTAGGGAACGATGTTATAGTTCTTACCCGACATATTGACGGGAGAACCGTGCGTAAGGTGACCGCCGTGCGCGAGGTTCATACCGAGGATCGTGTCACCGACGTTCAAAAGGGCGAAATAAACGGCAAGATTCGCGTTCGCGCCGCTATGGGGTTGAACGTTCGCAAAAGACGCGCCGAAGATCTTTTTGACGCGCTCGATCGCGAGCGTCTCGACCTCGTCCACGAATTGGCAACCGCCGTAATATCTCTTTCCGGGATATCCTTCGGCGTACTTATTCGTCAGATGGCTGCCCATCGCCGCCATAACGGCGGGCGTAACGATATTCTCGCTCGCGATGAGTTCGAGATTTTGTCTTTGGCGATTGAGCTCGCGCTCCATCGCGCCGAAAACAGCTTCGTCTTGCTTCTTAACGGTTGATAAATCGATCATACTTTTCTCCTTTTGTTTTTGTTTTATTCGGGCGGATATCATTGCGCCGCCTCTCTCCCCCCGAAAGACGCGATGCGCCGTTTGGTTTCGCTATTTGATAAGTTCCTCGATGATTTTTTTCAATTCGTCAGCCGAGCGAACGCCGACGGTCTTATTCACAACGGTTCCGTTTTTCATAAAAAGGAGCGTCGGGATCACGGAGATGTCATAGGAAACGGCAAGCCCTTCCTCTTCGTCCACGTTGACCGAACCGAATGCCACTTTTCCCGCGTACTCTTCCGAAAGTTTCTCCACGACGGGCGAAAGCATTCGGCACGGACCGCACCAAGTCGCCCAAAAATCGAGGACCGCCGCGGGAGACTGCAAAAACTCTTTTACGTTAGCTTCGTTTACTGCGTTCATACACTACTACTCCTTTTTTTTTTATATTTTAGACCGCCATTTCGCGGGCTATTCTTCGGTGGGATCCCCGTCGCCGTCGGAGGCGGAATCCGCAGGATCGGATGCGGGCTTATCGCTCTGCTCGTCCGACAGGATCGTAACGAGCTGCGGCGCGAACGTACCTTTTTTCTTGATCATGCGATCGACGATGATCCCGATCGCGCAACCGATGACGAGCGCGACCGCGACGACGCCGAGCAGGACCAAATCGGAAAATTTGCGAAAGATCGCAAGCCCCGCGCCGACCAGCGCGACGGGGACGATATAGACGATAAACGCCGCGCGCAGGACGAAACGGTCGCTCATTTGGACGCCGACCCGATCGCCTTCTTTCGCGCCGAGCGTGTTTCTGACTTCGACGTAGACTTTCATCTTATCGCCGGACGCGGCGAGGCACATCTTGCACTTATCGCAAGCGGAGCGCCTGTCGAAGACGACTTTCGCCGTTTTCCTCTTTTCGTTTACGCTTTCAACGATCCCGACTTCGTACATTTTTTATTCCTTCAAAACGCCGATCGCAAGGTCGGTCAGTTGCTTCTCTTCTACGACGGACGGAGCGTCGCTCATCAAGCAGCAAGCGTTCTGCATCTTCGGGAACGCGATTACGTCCTTAATGCTTTCCGCGCCGGTCAAGAGCATAACGAGCCTGTCGAGACCGAAGGCAAGACCGCCGTGCGGGGGCGCGCCGTAGCGGAAGGCTTCGACGAAGAAGCCGAAACGATTTACGATGTCCTCATCGGTAAATCCGAGCAAATTGAAGATCTTGCTCTGCATTTCGGGCGTATGGATACGGATCGAGCCGCCGCCCGCTTCCTCGCCGTTTATAACGAGGTCGTAGGCTTTGCTTCTGACTTTCAAAGGATCGGTGTCGAGAAGCGGGAGATCTTCATCCATCGCCGCGGTGAACGGGTGATGGATCGCGACGTAACGCTTTTCTTCCTCGCTGTATTCGAGAAGCGGGAATTCGGTGACCCAAAGGAAATCGAAAGTATTTTCGGGGATCAGGGAGAAATCCTTCGCGATCTTCAAGCGGAGCGCTCCGAGCGCGGCGGAGCAAACCGCGTAAGTATCCGCCACGAAGAAGAGGATATCGCCCTTTTCCGCACCGGCGGCGCGGAAAATCTCGTCCATAACGCCTTCTTTCAGGAACTTCGCGAAAGTCGAGGTCACGCCCTCTTCTTTGATCGCCGCCCAAGCAAGACCTTTCGCTCCGTAATCTTTGACGAATTCACCGAGCTTGTCGATCTCTTTTCTCGTGTACTTTTGCGCGAGACCCTTCGCGTTGATGCATTTGACTTTATTCCCCGCGGCGACCGCGTTCTCGAAGACGGAAAAGCCGCATCCCTTTACAACGTCGGACAGATCCATGAGTTCGAGACCGAAACGGGTGTCGGGCTTATCCGATCCGAAACGATCCATCGCTTCCGCATAGGGCATACGGCGGAGCTTCTCGGGAAGTTTTACGCCGATCAGACGATCGAACACTTCGCGGATCAAGCCTTCCGCCACGCCCATTACGTCTTCGCAATCGGCGTAGCTCATTTCCATATCGATCTGCGTGAATTCGGGTTGGCGGTTCGCGCGAAGATCCTCGTCGCGGAAGCATTTCGCGATCTGATAGTAGCGATCGAATCCCGCGATCATCAAAAGCTGCTTATAGATCTGCGGGGACTGCGGAAGCGCGTAAAACTCGCCGTGATGCACGCGGCTCGGAACGAGATAATCCCTCGCGCCTTCGGGCGTGGAACGACCGAGGCAAGGCGTGTCGATATCCAAAAAACCGAGCTTGTCCATATAGGAATGGACGAGGTGGCAAAGTTTGGAACGCATTTGGATATTGCTTTGCAAACTGCCGCGACGCAGATCGAGATAACGATATTTCAGCCTCGTGACCTCGCCGACCGCCGCGATCTCGGAGATCACGAAGGGCGGAACGTCCGCTTCGGAAAGAATGTCGAGCTCCGACGCGGAGATCTCCACTTCGCCCGAAGGAAGCGCCTTATTGATATTCTTTTCGCCGCGACTGCGGACGACGCCTTTGACGGCGACGACGAATTCGTTCCTGAGTTTTTCGGCAAGCGCGAAGACTTCTTTTCCGCAAGCGGTCTCTTCAAACGAAACTTGGACGATACCCGTGCGATCGCGCACGTCGGTAAAAATAATATTGCCGAGATTACGATATTTTCCGATAAAGCCCAAAACCGTTACGGTCTTACCGATGTCGCTCGCGCGAAACTCCGCGCACATTTTGCTTCTTTGACTTAAAAAGTTCATATTACGCCTTCTTTTGAGATATATATTCCGCGAGTTTTTCGATCGCGGTTTCTTCCTCTTCTCCCGTTTTCATATTTTTGACTTTGACGACGCCTTTTTTGATCTCGTCTTCGCCGATCACGGCGCTGAATTTCGAGCCGAGCTTATCCGAAAGCTTCATTTGCGCTTTCAGGCTTCTGCCCATAACGTCGCATTCGGCGGCGACGCCCTGCTTTCTGAGCGCGGAGGTGAGTTTGAACGCTTCGTCCGACGCGCCGATATTCGCGATAAAGACGTCCGGCGTGGGTTCATCGCCGAAGGACGCGCCGAGCGCGGTCATCGTCAGGATCAAACGCTCGATCCCCATTCCGAATCCGACCGCGGGACACGGCTTTCCGCCGATCTCTTCGACGAGATTGTTATATCTGCCGCCGCCGCAAACCGTGGCTTTCGCTCCGATATTCCCCGCGACGAATTCGAAAACGGTCTTGGTGTAGTAATCGAGTCCGCGGACGATCTTATCGTCTTCCTCGAAGGGGATCTCGGAAAGCGTCAAGAGATTTTTGACCTTTGCGTGATGCGCGCGGCAAGGCTCGCAGAGATAGGAAAGGACGGAAGGCGCGCCCGCCGCGACGGCGGCGCATTTCTCTTCCTTGCAGTCCAAAATGCGGAGGGGGTTTTTATCCAACCTTTCTCTGCAAGTCGGGCAAAGATCGTCGATCCTCGACGCGAAATAGGCTTTGAGCGCTTTATTATATTCCTTGCGGCATTCCGGGCAACCGATGCTGTTGATGCGAAGTTCCAGCCCCGTGATCCCGAGACGGTCGAACAGCGTCTTCGCGATCAGCATAACTTCGACGTCCTGCTCCGGAGTGTCCGCGCCGTAGATCTCGACGCCGAATTGGTGATGCTCGCGAAGCCTGCCCGCCTGCGGCCTTTCATAACGGAAGACGGGAGTCTCGTAGTACATTTTCAAGGGTTGCGGAAGGCTTGAAAGGTTGTTTTCGATAAAACTCCTGACGACGCCCGCCGTTCCCTCGGGTTTCAAGGTAACGCTTCTGCCGCCTTTATCGAGGAAAGTGTACATTTCCTTATTGACGATATCCGTCGTGTCGCCGACGCCGCGAAGGAAAAGCTCCGTATGCTCGAAGGTCGGGGTCGCGATCTTGCGAATATTGAAAAGACGCGTCACCGCGCGGATCTCCTCTTCGATCTTCGCCCACTTATAGCTTTCCTGAGGCAAAAGATCTTTCGTCCCTTTCATTATGTTGATCATTTCTTTCGCTCCTTAAATGATATATCGTTTGAGATCGAGGTCGACGAGCTGTTTACCGAGATGCTTCTCGACGTAGGGAAGATCGACGACGACTTCGACGGGCTCGCCGTTCGCTTCGTAAGAAACGTCGGACAAAAGCGCTTCGATCAGAGAATGCAGGCGACGCGCGCCGATATTCTCGCTGTTCGTGTTTTCGAGAGAGGCGAGTTCCGCGATCTTCTCGATGGCTTCCTTCGTAAATTTCAGATCGACGCCGTCCACTTTCAAGAGCGCGCTGTACATTTTGAGAAGCGCGTTCGACGGTTCGGTCAAAATGCGGACGAAATCCTCTTTCGTAAGGCTGTTGAGCTCGACGACGACGGGGAATCTGCCTTGCAGTTCGGGGATCAGATCTTTAACTTCCGAAATATGGAAAGCGCCCGCCGCGATGAAGAGAATGAAGTCGGTGCGAATGCTGCCGTACTTCGTCGTCACAGTGGAACCTTCGACGATCGGAAGGATATCCCTTTGCACGCCTTCGCGCGAAACGTCCGGACCGCCGCGGGAAGAACCCATACTCGAACCGGCGATCTTGTCGATCTCGTCGATAAAGATGATGCCTTCCTGCTCCGCGCGGCGGAGAGCCTCCGCGGCGACGCTGTCGGTATCGATGAGCTTATCGGATTCTTCGAGGATCAGCATCCTCATCGCGTCCTTGACGTACAGCTTGCGTTTTTTCTTATTCTTGCCGCCTCCGAATTGTTTGAAAATATCGCCGAGATTGATCTCCGCGCCCTGCCCGGTCTGCATCATCTGCACGGGTTTTTGCGGCTCGGAAACTTCGATCTCGATCTGCATTTCGTCCAATTTCCCATCCGTAAGTTCTTCGGAAATCGCTTCGGAAAGCTGAGCTTCGGGAACGTCCGGCGAAAGCTCTTTGCGGATCGGCAAAATGACCTTTACGAGTTTTTGCACCGCCGCTTGGGTGGCGCGGGGTTTAAGCTCTTCGTAACGCTCTTCCTTTACGAGGCGGATCGCGGCTTCCACGAGGTCGCGGACCATCGACTCGACGTCGCGCCCGACGTAACCGACTTCGGTAAACTTCGTGGCTTCGACTTTGACGAGCGGCGCTTTTACGAGCTTGGCGAGACGGCGGGCGATCTCGGTCTTACCGACGCCCGTCGGTCCTTTCATAATGATGTTTTTCGGGGTGATCTCTTCGCGAACGGCATCGTCCAGACGACTGCGTCTGTAACGGTTGCGAAGAGCGACGGCGACGCTTCTTTTCGCCTCGTCCTGCCCGATGATATATTTATCGAGTTCCTGCACGATCTCTTTCGGGGTAAACAGTTCCATCACAGCACCTCCACCGTCAGATTCGAGTTCGTAAAGACGCAAAGCTCGGACGCGATTTTCATCGCTTTCCGCGCGATCTCTTCCGCGCCCATACCCTCGATATCATATAAAGCGCGCGCCGCCGCGAGCGCGTAATTGCCGCCGCTTCCGATCGCGCAAACGCCCGAATCGGGATCGATGACTTCACCCGTCCCGGACAGCACCAACAGATTATCCTTATCCGCGGCGATCAGCATCGCTTGAAGCTGACGGGGCATTTTATCGTTTCTCCAAAGCTCCGCGAGTTCGACCGCGCTGCGCATCAAATTTCCGCTGAATTTTTGCAACATTTTTTCGAACTTTTCACTCAAAGAAAAAGCGTCCGAAACGCTGCCCGCGAACCCGACGACGACCTTGCCGCCGTAGATCCTTTTGACCTTGACCGCGTTCGCCTTGAAGACGACGCTTTCGCCCATCGTGACCTGACCGTCGCCGGCGATCACGGTGACGCCGCCCTTTTTGACGGCGCAAATCGTGGTTCCCTTAAATTCCATTTTTTACTCCTTTAACGCGCTTTCGAGAGAAAGAACGTATGCTTTTATATCGTTTGCCGAACGCTCGGCGTAAAAGGCTTTGCGCAAGGCTTTGTCTCGGATCCTTTTTTCGGGCGCGGGCAAGATCCCGAAGTTCGCGTTCATCGGCTGAAACGCCGCGTTTTCCGCGGAAATATAGCGAGAAAGCGCGCCCATAATCGTCGTCTCCGGAAGAGGCGAAAGAGCCTTTCCTTTGACGAACGCCGCCGCGGACAGCCCCGCGATCATCCCGCTCATCGCGCTTTCCATATAGCCTTCGACGCCCGAAAGCTGACCCGCGATCCAAAGCGCGTTCGCTTTTTTGACCTTGAAGAACCCGTCGAGGATCTTCGGGGCGTTGATGAAGGTGTTGCGATGCATCACGCCGTAACGGACGAACTCCGCTTTTTTTAAGGCGGGGATCAATCCGAAGACGCGCCTTTGCTCGGGGAAGGTCAGGCTGGTCTGAAACCCGACGAGGTTATATAGGTCGCCCGCCGCATTCTCCTTGCGAAGCTGCAAGACAGCATAGTACTTTTCCCCCGTCTCGGGATGGCGAAGTCCCACGGGGCGCAACGGTCCGAACCGCAGACAATCCTCTCCGCCTTTCGCCATGATCTCGATCGGCATACAGCCGTCGAAATACGCGCCGCCGACTTCCTGCTTCGCTTTTTCCGCAGAAATAAGCGCGGCGTAAAAGGCTTTGTACTCCTCTTTGTTCATCGGGGCGTTCAGATAGTCCTTATCCCCTTTTCCGTAACGCGAAGCGAAAAACGCGTGATCCATATCGACGCTTTCAGCCGTCACGATCGGAGCCGCCGCGTCGAAGAAGGAAAGACCTTCTTCCCCCGTAAGTTCGAGGAGCGCGTCGGACATCGCTTTACTTGTCAAAGGTCCCGTCGCGACGATGGTCGGAATCGAGAGATCGAGCGACCGGACTTCCTCGCGAACGAGGTGAAAACCCGCGTAGGACGAGAGGATCCTTTCGACTTCTTTCGAGAAGATCTCGCGATCCACGCCGAGCGCGCCGCCGCAAGGAACTTTCGCCTTTTCCGCCGCGCGAAGGACGACGCTTCCGAACGCGCGCATCTCGGTTTTCAATGCGCCGCTCGCGGTATCCGCAAGGTCGCTTTTAAGACTGTTCGAGCAGACGAGTTCGGCAAGCCCGCCCGTCTTATGCGCGGGAGTTTGAACGTCGGGACGCATTTCGAACATCTCGACTTCGACGCCCGCTTCGAGCAGGCGATACGCCGCTTCCGCGCCCGCCAAACCGCCGCCGACGACCCTTACTTTCATTTTTCTTCAACGTGTTTGCAGTTCGTGCAAACGTACTTGGTCGCCCCTTTCGAGCGTTTCACGATCATCGTCGATTTACACTCGGGGCAAAGATACGGCGCGGGAATATCCCAACTCGCGAATTTGCAGGTCGGATAATCGCTGCACCCGTAAAAAGTCTTGCCCGCCTTGCTGCGCTTTTTCAAGACGTCCTTTCCGCAGATCGGGCAGGTCGCGACTTTTTCGCTTTCCATCGAGAGGATATTGCGGCAATTCGGGAAATTCGGGCAAGCGAGGAACTTGCCGAAACGCCCTTCTTTGATGACCATCATCGCGCCGCATTTATCGCATTTTACGTCCGAAACCTCATATTCTTTCTTGACCGCGGTCCCGTCCTTGAACGCCTTTTTGACTTCGAGGATAAAGCCCGGATAGAACGCGCCGATGAGGTCCTGCCACTTGCGCCCTTCTTCGACTTCGTCGAGCTCTTTTTCCATCTTCGCGGTAAATTTCAGATCCATGATGTCGGGGAAGAATTTAACGATCGAATCGCAAACGGTCTCGCCGAGCGAGGTCGCTTTCAGGCTTTTCCCTTCCTTTTCGGTATAGGCGCGTTTCGCGAGGACGGCGAGGATTGAAGCGTAGGTGCTCGGTCTGCCGATCCCGTTTTCTTCCATCGCTTTGATCAAAGAACTTTCGGTGTAACGCTGCGGAGGTTTGGTGAATTTCTGCTCGTACTTCAACTCTTTGAGATCGAGCTTGTCACCCTCTTCGAGCGCGGGAAGAAGCGCGTTGTCTTCGCCCTCGTCCTCGTTTACGTGCGAACGGAAATCTGCGTAAGCCGCAGTAAAACCGGGGAATTTCATCGTCCTGCCTTGAACTTTGAACCCGAATTTATGTTCGTCGCCCTCCGCGTTGATATGGACTTTCAGCGTGTCGTACTGCGCCGCCGCCATTTGGCTCGCGACGAAGCGATCGTAAATGAGTTTATACACCGCATATTGATTCTTCTGCAATTTGCTTTTCAACGATTCCGGCGTGCGATCCAAGGAGATCGGGCGAATCGCTTCGTGCGCGTCCTGCGCTTGCTGTTTTACGGCAAATTTATTCGGAACTTTCGGATAATATTCCGCTCCGTAGGTATCCACGATATGGCGCTTTGCGGCGAAGACCGCGTCGTCCGCCACGCGGACCGAGTCGGTACGGATATAAGTAACGAGCGCGACGTGTCCCTCGCCCTCGATCTCACAGCCCTCGTAAAGCTGCTGCGCGATCTGCATGACTTGCGGCGCGCTCATCGAGAATTTCGTGGTCGCGTCCTGTTGCAGGGTGGACGTCGTAAACGGCGGCATCGGAGAAACCTTTTGAACGTTCTTTTTGACCTCGTCCACGACGTAAGGCTTCCCGTCGATCTTGGAAAGGAGTTTGTCGAGCGCTTCCTTGTTCGGGATCTTGAATTTCTTCCCGTCCACGTCGTAAAAGATCGCTTTGAAGGGCTTCTTCCCGTTGAAGAACGCGTGAAGCGTCCAGTACTCTTCGGGTTTGAAATCGCGGATCTCGCGCTCTCTGTCCACGACCATGCGAAGCGCGGCGGATTGGACTCTCCCCGCCGAAAGACCGCTCTTGATCTTCCTCGAAAGGACGGGAGAGATCTTGTAACCGACGATGCGGTCGAGGACGCGGCGCGCCTGTTGGGCGTCCACGAGCCTTTTATTGATCTTTCTCGGAGTTTCGAGCGCTTTCAAGACGGCTTTTTTCGAGATCTCGTTGAACTCGATGCGGATATCGTCGTCCGGCAGACCGAGAACGGTTTGCAAATGCCAGCTGATCGCCTCCCCTTCGCGGTCCGGGTCGGTCGCGAGATAGACTTGGTCGCTTTGTTTGACGGCGGTTTTGAGTTGAGAGATCGTCCGCTCTTTATCGGGCGAAATGACGTACTCCGGTTCGAAAGAATTCTCGACGTCGATGCCGAGACGCTTTTCGGGAAGATCGCTGATATGCCCGCCGGAAGCAAGAACTTTATAGTTTTGTCCGAGATACTTGCCGATCGTTTTTGCTTTGTGTGGTGATTCTACTATTACTAATTTCATATCTCTCCGTTTTGCGTTTCCGCTATCAAATTCCGTAATAATTTCCGGGCAGTTTTTTGATCACGCCCAACACTTCGAGTTTGGTCAGCGTCTGCATGAGTTCGCCCATCGGAAGCCCGGTGGCGGCGATGAGCTCTTCAAAGTGTTTATCTTCGTCCTTCAAAAGATCGTAAACGATGATCTCATTCGTCGTGAGTTGCACCGCTTGCTCTTCTTTTTCGGGAGCGTCGATTTTATAAAAATCCAAAACGTCTCGGGGCGAACACGCCGGCAGGACGAGCGGATTATGCAAAAGCTCGTTGGAGCCCTTGCTTTTATCGCTGAATATATTCCCCGGGACTGCGAACACGTCCTTCCCTTGATCGAACGCGTGTTCGACGGTCAGAAGCGTCCCGCTCTTCACCCCCGCTTCGACGACGAGGATTCCCTTCGAGAGCGCGCTGATGAGCCGATTTCTTTCGGGGAAATGGAAAGAAACGGGTTTTTCTCCGAAGAAGTACTCGGAAAGCACGAGTCCTTTTTCCGCCATCTCGTCATACAGCCCTTTATTCTCCGAGGGATAGACGCGATCGACGCCGCAACCGATGACCCCGATCGACTTTCCGCCGACTTCGAGAGCGGCTTTATGCGCGATCGAATCCACGCCGCGGGCAAGCCCGCTGACGATCACGAGCCCCGCCGAAGCGAGATCTTTCGCGAAGAGCTCCGCCGCGTCGCGCCCGTAGCGCGTGGGTTCCCTCGTCCCGACGATCGCAAAGCAATTCTCAGAGAGAAGCGTAGGGTCGCCCTTTCCGTACAGGACGAGCGGTTTATCTTCCAAAATCCCGAACGACGCGGGATATTCGTCGTCATTTTCGAAAAGAGCGAACGAATCCGTCTTTTCCATATAGTTCAGGACGCGCTCTTTTTGAAACCCTTCCCGAACTTCGAGCAACCGATCGAACAGTCCTTCGCCGATCCGTGCGATCTCTTCGGACAAAATCTCCAAAGAAGGAAACAGTTCCTTCGGAGAATCCGTCAGAGAAAGAAGCGCCGTCTTTTGGCGGAAGGTCAGCCCTTGGACCGCCGAAAGCTCCATCAGCGCGATTTGATCGTCCGAATACGCTCTCATCAATTCCAGTACTTCCTATCGAGCGAACGGTATTGGATCGCTTCCGCGACGTGCGCCGTCTCGATCTTTTCTTTGCCTTCGAGATCGGCGATCGTTCTCGCCACGCGAAGGATTCTGAAACTCGCTCTCGCGGAGAGCGAAAGTTTCTTGAACGCGTTCTCCATCAGTTGTTCGGCTTCCGCGGGGATTTTGCAGTACTCGCGGATCAAGCGATTGTTCATATCGGAATTCGAGTAGATCGGAAGCGATTCGAATCGCTTGGATTGGATTTCGCGCGCTTTCATCACGCGTTCTTTGACGACCGCGCTCTTCTCTTCTTCCCTGTCGCTTCGGATCTCGCCGAATTCGACCGCGTCCATTTCAATCTGAATGTCGATACGATCGAGAAGCGGTCCGGAAAGCTTGTTGATATATTTTCTTATTGCCTGCGGCGTGCAGGTGCAAACGTGCTTTTTCGAGCCGTAATTGCCGCACGGGCAGGGGTTCATACTGCCGATCAGCATAAAGTTCGCGGGATAGCGGACGGTCTGCTGGACGCGGGAAACCGTTACGAATCCGTCTTCGAGCGGTTGACGCAGGGTTTCGAGCGCGTGGCGCGTGTACTCCGGGACTTCGTCCAAAAACAAGACGCCGTGATTCGCGAGGGACACTTCGCCGGGTTTCGCTTTATGGCCGCCGCCGATCAAAGCGGGAACGGTCGTCGTGTGGTGCGGGGTGCGGAACGGACGGCGGGTAACGATCCCCTTCTTTTCGTCCAAGATCCCCGCGATGCTATGCACTTTCGTCACTTCGATCGCCTCTTCGAAGGTCAAGTCCGGCATAATGCTGACGACGCATTTCGCGACCATACTTTTGCCCGCGCCCGGAGGCCCGATCATCAAAATGTTATGCCCGCCCGCGACCGCGACTTCAAGCGCGCGCTTCGCGGCGACCTGCCCTTTGACTTCGCTGAAATCGACGTCGAACAGATCTTCCGCATCGTCCGACTTGAACTCGTTATAGGGGACGGGGACGATCTCGCTTTCTCCTTCGAGAAGTTCGCAGGCTTCTTTGAGCGTCCGAACGCAATAGCATTCGATCCCTTTGACGAAGCTCGCTTCCGCCGCGTTTTCCGCGGGAATGATGAATTTTTTATAGCCTTGCTGCATTCCCGAGATCAAGATCGCAATAAGACCGTTGATCGGGCGAAGTTTGCCGTCCAAGGAAAGCTCGCCGAGGATGACGTAGTCCTTATAGCACTTCGTAAAGAGCTGTTCGGACGCGATCAAAACGCCGATCGAGATCGGAAGATCGAAAAGCGACCCTTCCTTCTTCGTGTCCGCCGGAGCGAGGTTGACGATGACCCGTTTGATCGGGAAATGATATCCGCTGTTCTTGACGGCGGACGTCACCCTTTCCGCGGATTCTTTGATCGCCGCATCGGGAAGACCGATGATCTCGACTTTCGGCAGTCCGGCGTTGATGTCGATCTCGATGTCGACCTTATAGCCGTCCAGTCCGGTCAGCGCAAAACTATTTATTTTCGCCAGCATTCTCGGTTTGCTCCTTATTCTTTTTCGAGAAGACGCCTTTGATCGCTTCGCCGCATTTCTTGATCCTCGCGGCGGCGAACTTGAAGTAATTTCCTTCGATAATGACGACGCCCTTGATCTCTTCTTTTACGCACAGAGAATAAGTGACGTAGGCAAAATAGGCAAGCAAAAGGAAGTTCAAAACGGAGAAGACGATCAAAACGGGATCGCCCGCCGACATAAAGATCGCGGCGGAATTGGTGCCCGATCCGAAGTAACCGCCGATCATCATCGCATAAGTCGCGTTCAAAAGCGAAGTAAGAGAGAATCCGCCGAAGAGCTTCAAGACGCGCCTGTCGCTCGAAACGATACCGTAAGCGAGGAGCAGGATCAGCGCGGGATAGATCATAAAGGAATCCACCGCCGAAGTCAGGACGAACGTCGTCGCGAAAATAAAAGCGGAAAGAAGGATCAAGTCGAGCCTGCTTCTCGATTTGAAGAACAAGAGCAGCGCGTAGATCATCGACAAGCCGACCAAGATCCCGTTGAAGACGTAGGACACGACGCTCGCTTTTCTCGCGGCGAGACCGAAGAACCCGTAGATCGTAAACGCATTCTCCGTAAAGCCGGTATGAACCAGCATCGCTTGACAATATCTCGCGACGACGACGAACGGACGACCCGACGCGAAGTACGAGAAAATGAACGGAAGCGACAAGAGATACAAGACGATGACCGAAGACGTGATGGAGATCGAGATCGCCATCTTGTAATCGTCCGTCTTAAAGAAGACGTAGAACAGATAAATCAAGAAGAGCGGCGCGAGCAACAACGCTTCCGCAAGGAAGAGCAAGGAAAGGCTGTAATAGACGACGCAGGAAACGTACTTCTTGTCGAGGATCGAGATCAAAGAAAGCAAAATGAAGAGCGCGCCGATCGAGGAATAGACGCCCCACCCCGACGAAGCGAAGAAGAAGAGCGGGAAAAGCGCGTAGGTTCCCGCGAAGGTCGCGGAAATGAATTGATTATACTTGCGATTCGCGAGATAGAAGACCACGAAGATCGCGACGAGATCCGCAAGAATTGCGGGAATCTTGATGAAGATCGCGAAACCGAGCGTCCCCGAGACGAGTTTCAAAGGATCGGAAAGAAGCCCGAGGACCCAAAGCAGGTAAAGAGAACCGATCGGAGTCGTCACGGTGTTTCCGAAATAATACGTCTTCGCGCCGAGATCCGCAAGTTTGGTCGCTTCGCTGACGTACGTTCCGAAGCCCGGTCCGCCGTAAACGAAGTTCACGACGATCAAGCGGACGGCGAATCCGAGGATCTCGCAAAGGATCAGGAAGAACGCCGCGCTCTTGAAGAAAGGAACCTTCGCCGAAGAAAGTTCAGGGGTAAGGAAGGCGTCCTTTTTCGCCATAAGGGAGCGGAAAACCGCGTACGCCGCGAAGAGAAGCGCCGCGCCGAGGACGGCGGTCAAGGTCGTAAACAAGACGCCCGTGCCGTTCGTACGATAGTTGACGTCGAAGCGCAAAGAATCGGAAGAAGCGGATCTCGTCAGATTCGTAACGAGCACGCCCGAGGGCGCGTTATCCACTTTTACGAGGGAGATCGAATCGAAGAGCGCAGTTCCGCTTGCGTTATACGCCGCGGTGCCGACGCCGAAGCGGACTTCGACGACGGATTGCTCCGCACTGTTGAAATAAACGCCGATCTTCTTCCAGCCCGAAGCGGATTTTACGATATCCGACGCGGTCGCATAGTCGGAATCGATCGCGACGAACGCGCCGGCAAGCGCTTCGTTATTCGAAGAAGTGATCGCGTTCGTTACCTTTACGAGAGCGGAAAGATAATAGACGCTGTTCTTTTGAAGCTTGACTCTCTGCGAATAAGTCTGGAACTTCGTCGCGGAGAATTTAACGCTGTGCTCGCCCGCTTCTTTGTAATCGTCCGAGCCGTTCGCCCAAGAAACGATTTCGGGCAAAGCCGAGTCGTCCGAAGAGGATTTCAACGTCCAAGCGCCGAGAGAATTATTCTCGAAAGAACCTTCGCTTACGAGCTCCTTTCCCGTTTCCACGGAAAAAGAACCGCACGCCGCGAAAAGCGCGAGCGTCAAGGTCAAAATCAAAAGGATCAATAAGACTTTTTTCATAGAGTTACCTCGCACAGATAATCAATCTTATTCTAAATATTTTTGCGACCGTTACGCAAGTATTTTAATCAAGTATTTTATTAAATAAAAAAAATAAATTAAATTTATTATTATATATAATAATTTTATGTCGATCGAAGGATACGTTCGAGCGGACAAAAAAAAGGTTCGCAATCGCTTGCGAACCTTTTTTTTCTCTGCTTATTTCGCGGCTTTGACTTTCGCTGCCTTACCGGTACGACCTCTCATATAATAGAGCTTCGCCCTTCTAACCGCGCCCTTACGGACCACTTCAATGCTCTCGATTTGCGGAGAATGAAGCATAAAGGTCTTTTCGACGCCCACGCCGTAGGAGATCTTTCTGACCGTAAAGGTCTCGCGAAGACCGCCGTTTTTACGAGAGATCACAAGACCCTCGAAAGACTGGGTCTTGATCTCTTCCTTAACGGACTTATCCGAACGGGCGTTCTTGGATTTATTCGCATCCGTTCCGCCGCGGGTGATCTCTTTGAACTTGATATGGACTTTGACCGTATCACCGACGCTGAAAGACGGCATTTCCGCTTTCATCGCCTCTTTTTCAATCGTTTCAATTACGTTACTCATTGACTTTTCCTCCTAATTTACTAAGTGTTCGTGCCTGAATATAGCGCAGAGGACCACCCGAAGTCTATGATATACTACCATATTCCGCCCCTTAAAGCAAGCGTTTTACGGCATTATTTCACAGTTTTTCAATATTTCGAATAGCGCGCGGCGTCGTTCAGCGTAAACGCGTTTTCGGTATGGCGATACACCCCGCCGATACACTCCACGACGTCGAACCGAACGGGAACGCCCATTTTTTTCTTCATCGTCAGATACTGTTTCGCGACGAGAGCGATCTTTCGGACTTTTTGCGGCGTTACCGCTTCGATGGGTTCCCCGAATTCCGTCGTCCTTCGCGCTTTTACCTCGACGAAGACGAGTTCTTCCCCGTCCGCCGCGATGATATCGATCTCGCCGATCTTGGTCGCGAAGTTCGTCTCGATGATCTTATACCCTTTCTTTTCGAGAAAGCCGCGCGCGCCGACTTCGCCTTTGATCCAAGTCTCGCGGCTATTCATCTTTTTCAACGAAATTTTTGATAAACGTGCGGCGATGGATCGGACAGGGACCGATCTCTTTGATCGCGTCGATATGGGCTTTCGTGCCGTAACCCTTATGCTTTTTGAAGCCGTAAGCGGGATACGATTCGTCGTAAGACTCCATCAAGCGATCCCTGAAAACCTTCGCGAGGATGGAAGCCGCCGCGATGCTGTACGACAGAGCGTCTCCCTTTATGATCGCTTTCGAGGGAACGCCGAGATCGAGTTTCACGGCGTCCACGAGGACGATCTCCGGGCGAACGGATAAACCCGCCACGCACTCTTTCATCGCTTTTTTCGTCGCTTCGAGGATATTGATCTCGTCGATCGTCTTTTCGTCCACCGCGACGATCTTATAGGCGATCGCCTTCTCTTTGATCTTCTCGAAAAAGATCTCTCTTTTCTTTTCGGAGACCTTTTTACTGTCGTCCACACCGGGGATAATATCGTCCAAAGGCATAATGACCGCGGCGGCGACGACGGGGCCCGCGAGAGGTCCTCTGCCCGCTTCGTCCATTCCCGCGATCAAGGTCACGCCTTCGGACAGCAGCTCCTTTTCAAAGCTCAAATTCTCTTTCGTTTCAAATTTCATCGGGTTTCTCCAAGGTGATCTTACCGAGCCGCTGTTTGCGGAAATCGTCGATCACGGCAAGCGCCGTTTTATCGAGATCAGGCTCCGCGCCTTTCATCATAAAGCCTCTTTTTTTCGCGATCTCGGAAAGGATTTCAAGCGGAGTTCCGCTTGCTTCGACCCCGTATCTGTTTTTGAGATTCGTCGGAAATTTCCGACAAAAGAAAGCAATCAAAGCGAGCGACAGTTCCGCCGTGTCGACGACGGCGTCGCGCACCGATCCGATAAACGCGAGGTTCAGACCGACCGTTTCCGACTTCATGCTGTGAGAGAGCGTCCCCGGAGTGTCCAAGAGGGAGACGCCGCCCGGAAGTCGGACCCATTGCTCCCCTTTCGTGACGCCGGGCTTATCGCCCGTCACCGTCTTTTTGCCGCGGCAAAGCGCGTTGATCAAAGTAGACTTTCCCGTGTTGGGCATTCCGATGACCATCGCCTTTACGGCGTAACGAACGCCCTTATTCGCGTTGCGCTCGATCTTCTCTTTATTGATCTCGTTCAAGAGCGCGAGGATCTTTTGCGCGTCGCGAGAAGCCGTCCCCGACGTCGCGATCACGGTCATCCCTTTGCTCTTAAAATATTGTTCCCACAGACGCGCGTCCGCGGGTTCGACCATATCGCACTTGTTGATGACGTACAAAACGGGTTTGTTTTGAATGAGATTATCGAATTCCGGATTGATGCAGGAAAAAGGGGCGCGCGCGTCCAAGACGTACACCAAGCTGTCCACCTTTTTCAGGCTTTCTTCCATTTGGCGTTTCGCTTTCGCCATATGTCCCGGAAACCATTGAATAATCATTTTTTCTCCAAGAGATCGGGTCTGAGTTTTTTCGTGATTTCAAGGCTTTGCGCCTTTCGCCATTTCGCGACTTCCGCGTGATCCCCGGAAAGCAGGACGTCGGGGACTTTAAGCCCCATAAACTCCTGCGGGCGCGTGTACTGCGGATATTCGAGAAGCGCGCCGGAAAAGCTCTCTTCTTCCGTACTTTGCTCGCTGCCGAGGACGCCCGAAACGTATCGGGAAAGCGCGTTTATGACAACCATACAGGGGAGATCGCCGCTCGTCAAGACGTAATCGCCGATCGAAAGCTCCTCGTCGATACAAAGATCGATCACGCGTTGATCGACGCCTTCGTAACTGCCGCAAAGGAAAAGAAGATCGCTCTTTTCGGAGAGTTCGACCGCCTTTTTCTGCGAGAACGTTTTTCCGCGCGGAGAAAGGAAAATGCGCAAGCATTCGTGATCGGGGTCGGCATTTTGTATCGCGTCGTAGATCGGCTGCGGCGTCATCAGCATTCCCGCCCCTCCGCCGAAGGGATAGTCGTCCGTCTTCTTATGCTTATCCGCGGAATAATCGCGGATATTATAGAGTTCGAGCTCGAATTTACCGCTTTGGATCGCTTTTTCGAGGATCCCGACTTTGAGTCCGTCGTACGCTTCCGGGAAAAGGGTCAAAACTTTAATTTTCATAGACCGCCGCCTCCCCGAACGCCGTTTCGTCGAAAACGATGGTCTTCGCCGCGAGATCGGCGACCGCGTTCAGTTTTTTCAAAAACGGGATCATGATCTCTTTTTCCCCTTTGATCAAGAGGACGTCGGCGGCGCGGGCGTTTTGATAGACGTCCGTGATCTCTCCGACGTTTTTTCCTCCGACGAGGACGCGAAGACCGACGAGATCGCTGATAAAGAACTCGCCCTTTTTGAGGTTCTCCGCGTCCGCGCGATCCACTTCGAGGAGCTTGCCGCGAAGAAGATCGGCGTCGTCTCGATTCAAGACGCCTTCGATTTGAACGATCGCCTGATCGTCCGCTCTGCGCGCGCGGATCTTGACCTTCCTATCGCCGAGATAAGCCTCTTTGACACGGCAAAAAAGTTCGGGTGAGTCCAAAAGGACGATCGCCCGAACTTCTCCTTTCACGCCGTGCGGTTTAGTTATTTTCGCTATCGCCAGCCTCATTGATCTCACGGATCTCGACGTCGTAACGCTTATTGCGCTTCGCCGCCGCGGCTTTTACGATGAGACGGATCGCTTTCGCGGTTTTTCCGCCGCGACCGATCACGCGACCGATATCATCCGGCGAAAGCGTAATCGTGATCAAACGCTCTTCTTCGCTGATCTCGACCGAAAAATCGGAATTTCCGGTCAACGATTCAACGATGTAGGAAACCAATTCTTGCATCGTTATTCACCCTTGTTCTCGATAACGCCGGCTTTCTTCAAAAGAACGCGCACGGTATCGGTGGGTTGCGCGCCGTTCGCGATCCACTTCTTCGCAAGATCCGCATCCACCTTGATGGTTTCGGGATTGGTCATGGGATCGAAATAGCCGACCTGCTCGATGTACATGCCGTCTCTCGCTTTTCTGCTGTCCACCGCGACGATGCGGTAGCAGGGTTTGCCTTTTGCGCCGATTCTCGTAAGTCTGAGTTTTACCATTTGTTTATACCTCCGTATTGATTACCTTTTATTAAAAGGGGAATCCCCCTCTTCTTCCGTTCTTCATGCGCTTCATCATTTCGCGCGTCGCCTCGAACTGTTTCAGCAAGGCGTTTACGTCCGAAATCTCCGTCCCGCTTCCCGCCGCGATGCGCTTTTTGCGGCTCGCTTTTATGAGGTCGGGATTGTTTCTTTCTTTCTCCGTCATCGACTGGATGATCGCTTTGGTGCGCGCGATCTTTCCTTCGTCCACTTGGAGATCCTGCCCGTTCAGCTTTTGGGAAAGCCCGGGGATCATCCCGATCATTTGGGTAAGATTTCCCATTTTCTTCATTTTATCCAGCTGAACGAGATAATCGGACAGCGTGAAACTCGATTCGCGAAGTTTCTTTTCGAGGGCGCGCGCCTCTTCTTCCGAGAAGGCTTCCTGCGCCTTTTCGATCAAGGTCAGGACGTCCCCCATACCGAGGATCCTCGACGCCATACGCTCGGGATGAAAAGGCTCGATATCGCCCATCTTTTCGCCCGTGCCGCAATAGCGAACGCTCTTTCCCGTTACGGCTTTGATCGAAAGCGCCGCGCCGCCGCGGGTATCGCCGTCCAGCTTCGTCAGGATTACGCCCGTGATATCGAGAAGTTCGTTGAACTTTTCCGCTACGTTGACCGCGTCTTGACCGGTCATCGAGTCGACGACGAGCAGGATCTCCTGCGGTTTCAGGAAGGCTTTGAGTTCTTCGAGCTCGCCCATCAAAGCTTCATCGATATGCAGTCTGCCCGCAGTGTCTACGATCAAGGTATCGTAGCCCGATTTCTCCGCGACGTCCAAAGCGTGCTTTACGATCTTCAAAGGAGCGATCTGCCCTTTTTCGATGACGGGAACGCCCGCTTTTTCTCCTACTTTTTGGAGTTGCAGGATCGCCGCCGGGCGATACACGTCGCACGCGACGAGCGCGGGTCTCTTTCCGCTCTTTTTAAGCATCATGCCGAGCTTGCCGCACATCGTCGTCTTACCGCTGCCCTGCAAGCCGCACATTAAGATGATCGTCGGCGGGCGGTCGGCTACGGCGAGCTTGGTATGCGCGCCTCCGAGAAGGTTGATGAGTTCTTCGTTTACGATCTTAATGACCTGCTGAGTCGGCGTTAGGCTCTTTAAGACCTCTTCGCCGACGGCTTTTTCGGTCACGGCGGCGATGAAATTTTTTGCGACGGTAAAGTTTACGTCCGCTTCGAGAAGGGCGATCCTGACTTCGCGCATCGCTTGCTTGATTTCAAGCTCGGTCAACGCGCCTTTATTCTTCATTTTGGAAAAGATGTGATTCAGCCTTGTTCCGAGTCCGTCGAACGCTCCCATTTATCCCTCCAATGCTTCATAGACTTTTTTGAGTTTTGCTTTGAGCGCTTCATCACCCGCGGAAACTTCGTCCAAAGCCGCGGCGACGCGACTCTTCCAAGCGATCTTTCCGACCGCCGCTTCCGCTTTTTCCAAGGACCCGACCGCGTGCTTCACTGCGTCTCTGACGGCTTGGCGCGTGACGCCCGCCTCTTCCGCGATCTCGAAAAGCGACATATCGAGCTCGACGTAATCGGACAGCATTTTCCGCTGTCTTTCGGTCAAAAGCCCGCCGTACTCCGACAGAAGCGCCGCTATTTTTATCCGATCTTCGATCTCCATATCGCACTCCTATCAAGCAAAATTACTTTACACATTATAATAAAAGAAAACGCGGCTGTCAAGTATTTTTACTTAACAATCGCGTTTTCATACTTCGTAAACCGAAAAAAAACGAGGGCGCGCAGGCGCGTACTTTTTATAGGTAACCGTGCGGCAACGAGGTAGTTGGCAAAGTATATGCGCCGCTATACGCGCTCGTTACGGAACGATCGCGGAAATAAAGTCGTTCGCGTCGAAGGGAAGAAGGTCTTCCTTTCCTTCGCCCACGCCGACGAACAGGACGGGGATCTCCATCTCGTTGCAGATCGCGAGGACGACGCCGCCTTTCGCGGTCCCGTCGAGCTTGGTCAAAATGATCCCGTCCACGTCGATCGCTTCTTTGAAGATCTCGACCTGCGACAAAGCGTTCTGCCCCGTCGTCGCGTCGAGGACGATATAGCTGCGGTAATCGGCTTCGGGATAATCGCGCAAAACGACGCGATTGATCTTTTTAAGCTCTTCCATCAAGTTCTTTTTGTTGTGAAGTCTGCCGGCGGTGTCGATCAAAAGAACGTCGGTCTTTTTCGCCTTGCAGGAAGCGATCGCATCGAAGACGACCGCCGCGGGATCCGCGCCCTCTTCGTGCTTGATGATCTTGACTTTACTGCGATCCGCCCAAACGCCGAGCTGTTCCGCTGCCGCCGCGCGGAAGGTATCCGCCGCCGCGAGGGTAACGGATTTTCCCATCGAGGTGAAATAATGCGCGAGCTTTCCGATCGCCGTCGTCTTTCCGACGCCGTTTACGCCCGCCACGAGAAGACACAAAGGATACTCGTACTCGGGAACGTCGTAATCGATCATTTCCTTTAAGATCTCGGCGAAGACGTCCTTCGCGTCCTCGGTCGCGGAGATCCTTTTTTGATAGCAACGATCGCGAAGCTCTTCGACCGCTTGCGACGCCGTTTCGACGCCGACGTCCGCTCCGATCAAAGCCATTTCCAGCTCCTCGTAAAAATCGTCGTCCAGCGCCCTGCCCTTGAAAAGTTCGTAGATTTTTTTGGAGAACGCTTCTTTGGTGCGTTTCAACCCGTCCGCAATCTTACTGAAAAACCCCATATTACGCCTCCGCGCGAATCTCGCTGAGCTTGACCGCGATGACTTTTGACACGCCTCTTTCTTCCATCGTTACGCCGAACAGTTCGTCCGCAAGTTCCATAACGGGCTTTTTGTGAGTGATGACGACGAATTGCGTGTCGCGACTGTATTTTTTGAGATAGTTTGCGAGAAGGATCGTGTTGCTCTCGTCGAGCGCGGCTTCAATCTCGTCCAAGATCGAGAACGGCATCGGGCGAAGCCTGAGGATCGCAAACAGAATCGCGATCGAGGTCAAAGCCTGCTCGCCGCCGGACAAAGAATGCAGACTCGCCTGCGCCTTTCCGGGCAGCTTAACGACGATGTCGACGCCTTTTTCGAGTTCTCCCGCCTTTTCGGGATCGACGTCCACGAGGACGAGGTCGGCGTTACCGCCGCCGAAAAGATCGGAGAAAGTCTTTTTGAAGTTTTGATTGATCTGCTCGAACGCCGCGTTGAACTTGCCGAGCATATCCGCGTTCATCGCCGCGATGAGTTTTTCGAGATCCTCTTTGGCTTTGACGAGGTCTTCGAGTTGGGAGTACAGCTCTTCGTGGCGGTTTTTGACGTTCTCGTAATCTTCGAACGCGTTGAAGTTGATCGACCCGAGTTGGGCGATCTTACCGCGCAGGCTCGAAATCGCGGAAGGCGCTTCGGCGGGATTGAAATTCTCCGTGTCGCGCAAAGCGAGCATTTCCTCTTCGGACAGCTCGTACTCTCCGAGAACGCGGTCGCGAAGGGTCGCGAGGTCGCCTTCGATCTTCTCGACCTTACTCTCTTCACGCGCGCGCTTATCCATAATGGAAGCGATCGTGTCGTTAACCTTGCTTCTCGCTTCGTCCGTCTGAGCGAGCGAGGCGCGCAACGCGGCTTTTTCCATATCTTTAAGCTGCATCTCTTTTTCGATCTGTTCGAGACGCGCTTTTTCCTCTCCCGAGAATTCGAGTTCGGGGGAGCTGTTCTTCGTGTTTTCCAGCTCGGTTTCCACGCCGAGAAGGGAAGTCTTTTTCTCTTGCCAAGCCTCGTCCGCTTGCGCTTTTTCCCCTTCGAATCTCTTGATATCCGATTCGATCTGAGAGAGTTCGAGGCGGACGGACGAGCATTCGACTTGCGCGTTCGTCACCGCCGCGGTCAAAGAATCGCGCAGTTTGCGCTTCGCCTCCGCGTCTTCCTTGGAGGCTTTCGCCTGCCCTTGGACGCTTTGACGCTTGCCTTCGATATCCTGATTCAAACCCTCCGCGCTCTTGATCTCGCTTTGGACGGCGGCGAGCCTGCCGATGACTTCGTTCAGTTCGCCCTGCTCGCGCGTCATACGTTCGTTAGTCTCGGCGATGAGTTTATCGGACGTCGCGATCCTTTCGGTTTCGGTCGCGATCTCCAAATCGACGGCTTGAATTTCGTCGCGCAGAGAATAGATCTCTTCTTCGATTTTCTTGGCTTCCGCGTCTTTCTTTTCGACTTCGGCGCGGAGTTTTTCGCGCTCGACGAAAAGCGCCTTCAAAGCCTCGCGGGCTTCGTTCAGCTCGCGTTCCTTGGAAAGGTGCATCGCGTTCTTTTGGCGACGGCTACCGCCGGTGATCGTCCTTCTCGGATCGATGATATCGCCGTCCAACGTCACGATCTTTACGCCGTAATCATAGCGATCCGCCATTTCGCGCGCGCATTCGAGATCCTCGGCGATAACCGTTCTGCCGAGAAGTTGCTCGATGACGTCCGAATGACGGGGATCGAATTTGATGAGTTCGGAGCAAATACCGAGCGCGCCGCGCATATTCAAAACGCCCCTGTACTCGTATGCGAGCGCTTGCGGGCGGGCTTTGTTCGCGGGGATCATCGTCGCGACGCCGTACTCGTGCGACTTCAAATAATTGACGATATAGACCGCGTCGAGATCGGTCGGAGTGACGACGTGTTGCACCGAAGCGCCGAGCGCCGCCTCGATCGCGACCTCGTACTCTTTCGGGACTTTGATAAGCTGACCGACGACGCCTTCGATATGCTTCGCGAGAGAAGCGTCCGTCTCCGCGTCGTTCAAAAGCAATTTGACGGCTTGCTGATATCCTTCGTGTTGCCCGACAATATCCGCCATCGCGCGGACTCTGCCCTCTTTATTCGCGTACTCCGCGTTCTTTTCATTCAAGGCGACGTTCATATGGTAAGTCGTCTGCCTGAGATCGTTATATTCGCCCGAACGAAGCGCGCGCTTTTCGCGAAGCGCGAGTTTCTTTTTCGTCAAAGAATCGATGAGCGCGAGCGATTTTTGCTTTTGCGCTTCTTCGCGTTCGAGGATCGCCGCCGAAGCTCGGACACTGATTTCGAGAGAAGAACGCCTTTGCTCCAACGAGCCCGCTTCCGCGTTGAATCCCGCGAGAGAGGAGCGGACGTCCGACAAACGACCGAACACGTCGAACACTTCGCTGTTGGACTTTTCGATCGAGCTTTCGTTCCCCGCGATCTCTTCGGAAAGCGCGAGAAGTTTTGCGGATAACGCTTCGAAACGCTGATCCGCGAGATAGGATTCCTTCCTGCGAATATCGAGAATCGCATTCGCCTCTTTCAAGGTCTCGGAGAGGACTTCCCTTTCGCCTTCGGTCTCGGCGAGTTCTTTTTCGATCCTTTCCTTTTCTTCGGTCAAATGGGCGAGTTTATTTTTGAAAACCGCCATCAAACCGCTGTTCTTTTCACTGCTGACTTTGAGCTTTTCCCTTTCTTCGAGAAGGGCGCGAACGGTTTTCTCGTTCTTGTCGATCTCTTCCAAGCTCTTGTTATACTGCGTCGTCAAGCGAATGGATTCGCTTTCCTTCGCGTAAAGCTCTTCGGTAAACGCCTTGACGTTCTCCGCGATCTTTTGCTTTTTGCGGACGCTGTCCTCACGGGAATGCAAATAGAAATTGACTTCCTGATAGCGCATCTGCTCTTTGTACTCGAAGAATTTCTGCGCCGCGTCGCGCTGCTTGGCGAGAGGCACCATTTGGCGTTCGAGCTCGGAGACGATATCCTGCAAACGGGTGATATCCTCGCCCGCGCGAGCGAGCTTGCGCTCGGTCTCGACCTTTTCCGCTTTGGTCTTCGCGATGCCCGCGGCTTCTTCGAAGATCTGGCGGCGATCGATCGGCTTAGATTCCATGATCTCCGCGACTTTGCCCTGCCCGATGATCGAATAGCCGTCCTTGCCCGCGCCCGTGTCGCGCATGATATCCAAAATATCGCGTAGACGGCAAATATTATGGTTCAGATAATATTCGCTCGTCCCGGAGCGATACAGCTTGCGGGTGACGACGACCTCTTCGCGGTCGGTTTTGAAAATGTGATTGGAGTTATCGAAGACGAGAGAAACCTCGCAATAAGACATCGAGGGGCGTTTTTCCGTTCCGTTAAAAATGACGTCCTGCATTTTGGAACCGCGAAGAGCCTTGGCGCTCATTTCACCGAGCACCCAACGGACGGCGTCCGCGACGTTACTTTTGCCGCAGCCGTTCGGACCGACGATCCCCGTGAAACTATTTTGAAAATCGATCACGGTTTTGCCGGCAAAGGACTTAAATCCTTGCAGTTCGAGCCTTTTGAAGTTGACCATTTTTCTCCCGCATTGGCGCATAAGCGCGCTTATACCATAGAATTATATCATAGTTTAGAGAAAGAAATAAAGTATTTTGATTTACATTTTGCATAAGCGAAAAGAAAAAACCGTTTGAAGAAAAAGAAACTTGTTACAAACGGAAAAACGGCGAATCGATTCGCCGTTTCTTTTCCGTATTTTTTGCTTTTGCCGTTCTTGCGATCCCACGAATTTGCGCCGACGACCTCGGGCAAACGGGTTATTCTCCTTTCAACGCTTTCAACGCGATCGCGCAGGCTTCGTTTTCCGCGGTTTTGATATTGCGCGCGGTGGCGAAACCTCGGCTCTTCCCGTTGACGTAGACCTCGACGGTAAACTTCTTATTCGTTTCGGGACCCGATTCCGTGTGCGGCGCGTCGTACGACCACTTGTTTTTCTCGCAAAGCTCTTTTACTTTCGATTTGAAATCAACGAAAGAATCCGCGAGCGAGATCGTCCGTTTGACGAAAGAGACCGCCGCTTCGAAACCGCCGTCCAAAAGGATCGCCGCCGTTACGGCTTCATAGAGATCGCAACGCATTTTTTCCGAAAGAGCGCAACCGTTTTTAACGCAGCGCTCGGAAAAACCGAGCCGATCCGAAAGCGCGGCGAGCGGTTCGCGCGAAACCATGGATTTGCGCCGCTCCGTCATCTCGCCGGGATCGAGCGAAGGACTCCGAAAAAGCATTTCGCTGACCGCGTAATTGACGACGCTGTCGCCCAAAAATTCGAGCGTTTCGTAGTTCTCCTTGATATCGGCGGATTTATGCGTCAGCGCGCGAGCGAGCAAGCGTTCGTTATGAAACGCGTAACCGATCTCTTCATACAAAGCCCGAAAATCACTCATTTTGCAGATCCTTTTCGAGATATTCGTTTACGCCGCCTTTGATCGCATCGCGGACTTGCAGGATCGCCCCGCAGACGGACTTCGCTTTGGACGCGCCGTGCGCCTTGACGACGGGTTTTTTGACGCCGAGAAACGCCGCGCCGCCGTGCTCGTTATAATCCATCGTCTTTTTCAGATTCTTGAAAACGGGCTTCAAGAGAAGAGCGCCGAGCTTGGCTCGGAAAGATTTCATAACGCCTTGTTTCAAAAGCTTAAAAACTGCGTTCGCCGTCCCTTCCGCGCTCTTCAAAGCAACGTTTCCGTCAAACCCGTCCGCGACGACGATATCCACGTCGCCCGATAAAATATCGCGCGCTTCGACGTTCCCCGCGAAATTGACGCGCGGATCTTTTTTCAAAAGGTTATGCGCCTCGACGGAGAACGCATTGCCTTTCGTCTTTTCCGCGCCGTTATTCAAAAGGCCGACGCGCGGCGAAGAAACGCCGTACACGCCCTTCATATAAGCCGCCGCCATCAAAGCGAACCCGACGAGATAAGTCGGTTTGCAATCGACGTTCGCGCCGCAATCGCAAAGCAGGACGACACCCCCTTTGACCGTCGGCAGCGCGGGACAAAGCGCAGGTCTTTCCACGCCTTTTACGCGCCCGATCTTCAAGGTCGCTCCGATCAGGACGGCGCCCGTCGAACCCGCGGAAACAAGCCCGTCCGCCTCGCCCTTTTGGACGGCGTCCAAAGCGACGACGAGAGAGCTGTCTTTCTTCGTCCGAACCGCGACCATCGGTTGTTCTTCGCAGGTGATGATCTCCGAAGCGTTTTTGAACAAAAGACGGTCTCCGCCCTCGCCCGCCGCAAGCGAGCGAAGCTCTTCTTCCTTTCCCGTCAATAAAATTTTGATCTCGTTATCCGCTTTCAGCGCGGCAAGCGCGCCTTTGACGATTTCTTCCGGGGCGTGATCGCCGCCGTATCCGTCCACAGCAATAATCATAGTTTCCTCCCTAAAAGGTTTCTTTATCTATTATATCGTAAATGCGGCTTGCTTTCAACCGTTCGACGGAAAAAGGCTCGGCAGTCTCCCGCCGAGCCTTTTGATTTAACCGTTTTATCTATTAGTTTCTCGGATTCTTGATGTTGGCTTGCGCCGCGGCAAGACGAGCGATCGGCACGCGATACGGCGAGCAGGAGACGTAGTCCAAACCGATCGCATGGCAGAATTCGATCGAAGAGGGATCGCCGCCGTGTTCTCCGCAGATACCGCAATGGATATTGCTTCTCGAAGCGTGGCCGAGTTTGACCGCCATTTCCATCAATCTGCCGACGCCCTTCGTGTCGAGACGAGCGAACGGATCGGACTCGTAGATCTTCGCGCTGTAATAGCTCGGGAGGAACTTGCTCGCGTCGTCACGGCTGAAACCGAAGGTCATTTGGGTCAAGTCGTTCGTTACGAAGCAGAAGAATTCGGCTTCTTTCGCGATCTCGTCCGCAGTAAGAGCCGCGCGCGGGATCTCGATCATCGTTCCGACTTCGTATTCAAGCTTCGCGCCCGCCGCTTTGATGACTTCGTTCGCGGTGGCGACGACGGTGTCTTTGCAGAATTTAAGCTCTTTGACTTCGCCGACGAGCGGGATCATAATCTCGGGCTTAACGTTCCAATCCGGATGACGCTTTTGAACGTTGATCGCGGCTTTGATGATCGCTCTGGTCTGCATAACGGCGATTTCGGGATACGTTACCGCCAAACGGCAGCCGCGGTGACCCATCATCGGGTTGAACTCATGCAGGCTCTCGCAGAGCAAACGGATCTCTTGGGTGGTCTTGCCCTTCGCTCTCGCGAGGAGCTCGATATCCGCTTCGAGGGTGGGGACGAACTCGTGGAGCGGCGGATCGAGGAAACGGATCGTAACGGGCATGCCTTTGAGCTCTTCCATCAAGCCTTCGAAGTCGGCTTGTTGCATCGGCTCGATCGCGTCCAAAGCGCGCTCTCTTTCTTTCTTGTCTTCCGAGCAGATCATCTCGCGGAATTTCTCGATTCTGCCCGGTCCGAAGAACATATGCTCCGTACGGGTAAGACCGATACCTTGCGCGCCGAGTTCGACCGCTCTCTTTGCGTCGGCGGGGGTGTCGGCGTTCGTGCGGACTTTCAAAGCCTTATACTTGTCCGCAAGTTTCATGATCCTGCCGAAGTAACCGCTGTTCGGATCGGCGGGAACGGTTTTGATGATGGTGTCGTAGATCGTTCCGGTGGAGCCGTCCAAGGAAAGTCCGTCGCCTTCGCGGAAGATCTTTCCGGCGAGCTCGAAGAATTTCTCTTCTTCATGCATTTTGATATCGCCGCAACCGGAGACGCAGCAGGTTCCCATACCGCGCGCAACGACCGCCGCGTGAGAGGTCTGACCGCCGCGGACCGTCAAAATGCCCTGCGCGTACTTCATACCCTCGATATCTTCGGGAGAGGTTTCCAAGCGGACGAGAACGACTTTCTTGCCTTGCTTGCCGAGGCGGACGGCGTCCTCCGCGGTAAAGACGATCGAGCCGGCAGCCGCGCCCGGGGAAGCCGCGATACCTTTTCCGACGACGTTCGCTTTATCCGCCGCTTTGAGAGCCGCGGCGTCGAAGGTCGGGTGGAGAAGCATATCCAAGGTCTTCGCGTCGATTTGGAGAAGAGCTTCCTTCTCGGAGATCATGCCCTCGTCGATCAAGTCGCAAGCGATCTTGATCGCCGCCGCCGCGGTGCGCTTACCGTTACGGCATTGGAGCATAAAGAGTTTGCCGTTTTCGACGGTGAACTCCATATCCTGCATATCTCTGTAATGGTCTTCGAGGATCGCGCAAACGTCCACGAATTGCTTATACGCATCGGGGAATTTCTCTTCCATCTCGGAGATCGGCATCGGGGTGCGGACGCCTGCGACGACGTCTTCGCCTTGCGCGTTGATCAAAAATTCGCCCATAAGTTTCTTTTCGCCGGTCGCGGGGTTGCGGGTAAAGGCGACGCCCGTTCCGGAATTGTTGTTCAAGTTACCGAAGACCATCGGCATGACGTTGACCGCGGTACCCCAGCTGTACGGAATGTCGTGATCCATACGATAGATATTCGCGCGGGGGTTATCCCAGCTGCGGAAGACCGCACGAATCGCCGCGTTGAGCTGCTCGATCGGGTCGTCCGGGAAATCGGTGCCGAGCTGCTTCTTATATTCAGCTTTGAATTGATAAGCAAGCTCTTTGAGGTCGGCGGCGGTGAGTTCGATATCGTACTGCACGCCCTTCTCCGCCTTCATCTTGTCGATGAGCTCTTCGAAGTACTTCTTGCCGACTTCCATAACGACGTCGGAGAACATTTGGATAAATCTTCTGTAAGAGTCGTAAACGAATCTCTCGAATTTCGGATCGGGGTTGCCTGCGATCATCGCCGCGACGACCTTATCGTTCAAACCGAGGTTCAAAATCGTATCCATCATACCGGGCATGGACGCTCTCGCACCCGAACGGACGGAAACCAAAAGCGGGTTCTTCAAATCGCCGAACTTTTTGCCGTTGATCTCTTCCATCTTCGCGACGTTCTTCATGATCTCCGCCATAATGTCGTCGTTGATCAATCTGCCGTCCTCATAGTACTGCGTGCAAGCTTCGGTGGAAATCGTAAAGCCTTGCGGAACGGGAAGACCGATCTTGGTCATTTCCGCGAGGTTCGCGCCTTTACCGCCGAGAAGTTCGCGCATGGTTGCGTCGCCTTCGGTGAAAAGATAGACGTATTTTTTCATGTAAAATCCTCCTAAGATAAAAACTCGTAGAAAAAACGGTTATAAATATAATAATTCATTTCAAATCATTTAGCAAGAGTTTTCGAAAAAACGCTTGAATTTTACTTTCGATTTTCTTTCGCGGAAAAACTGCGAAAAAAAAACACTCAAAGCGCGCGTTTGATTAGATCGGACAGCTCGAAAAAGGACTTCACCGTGCTGCCCGTTTTATAGCGGATATATTGGGCGAAAAGCGAAAAAAGTTCGCAACAGACGTTCGCTTCGGCGTCCGGTTCTTCCCCGTCCGAATAAGCGGCGAGAAAGCGAACGGCGGTCGGAGACAGGCGAAAAACGTAAGGCGGTTTGCTCTCCGCGAGACGAAGCGCGCCCTCTTCGAGGTCGAAGACAAAGAAACGGGCTTCGAGTTTCCCGTCGTAATCCCCTTTTTGCATCCCGTAACCGGCGATCTTCAAAAAATCGAGAACGTACATAATAAAAGCGGAGACGCCGCCTCCGTCGTAACAGATCGACATCAAAAAGCGCAAAAGCCGCGCGAGTTCCCGCGAAACGGAAATATCTTCTTCGGTCAGCTTATCGGCGATTTCGAGCGCGGACGCGCCGAGATAATAGCGAAGAAGATCGTCGGATATTTGCGTAAACGGATCGGAAAAATCAAAAGATTTCAAAGAATAATAGCCGTTCTTTTCAAGAAGGACGTACTGCCCGAAAGCGAACGGAACGGCGGCTTGACGAAGGCGGGATTTCGGGGACGAAACGCCGCGGACTTTTACGGCGATTTTGCCGCAAGAATCCGTTAAAAGCGTGATAATTCTGTCACCCTCTCCGACCTCGGTGGAACGAAGGCAAACGCCTTCAACTTTCTTCTCCTCCGTCAACTCTTCTTTCCTCCGATTTGTATAAGCAGTAGGCTTCGGGCAAGCCCGTCTTGACGAAGAGATCCCAAAGCGCGTCTTTATTATTGTTTTTTTCGGAATTTTCTTTCACGGTGATTTCCTCCGATAAAAGTATCGAACGAAATCGAAAGAATTATACTCTTAGTAAGCGGTCAATCTTTTTTGGAATAACCGAGGAGATCGAGGATCGCCCCGTTATCCTTCCAGCCGCTCTTGACCTTAACGAAAAGGCGCAAATAAACTTGCCCGTCCACGAGCTGTTCGAGCTCTTTTCTCGCCGCGACGGAAATCTTTTTCAAGGTCTCTCCGCCTTTCCCGATAATGATGGGTTTATGGGTCTCTTTTTCGCAAATAACGTCCGCTTCGATGCGCGTTATGCCGTCCTCGCCCACGTCGAACTTCTTGATCTCGACGCCGATCCCGTGCGGAATCTCCGCAAGCAGGAATTTCAGAGCCTTTTCGCGGACGATCTCCGCCGCCATAAAGCGGAGCGGTTTATCGGTGTACATATCCTCGGGATAATAGCGAACGCCGTCTTTCAGCATCGAACGAAGGACGGAAAGAAGCTCGTCCAGATTTTCCTTTTTCTCCGCGGAGATCGGAACTATCTCGATATTCTTGATCGAAGAAAGCCGCTTGACGCTTTCCATCGCGAAGCCCTTGTCCGCAATATCCATTTTATTCAGCGCGACGACGGTCGCGGTCGTGGCGGCGAGCTTCTCCAAAAACGCGACGGAATCCTTATCGAGGGGCTTGGACGCGTCGATGACGTACAAAACGCCGTCCGAGTCGTTTTTCGCGGAAGAGACTTCGTCAGCCATAAACTTCGAAAGTTTGCTCGCGCCCGTGTGGATCCCCGGCGTGTCGATAAAGACGATCTGAAAATCTTCGCCGTTCATAATGCCGACGATCTTGTCGCGCGTCGTCTGCGGACGCCAACTGACGATGGAAACTTTTTCACCGACGAGGGCGTTGATCAAAGTCGATTTTCCCGCGTTCGGCAATCCCAAAATTGCAATAAAACCCGATTTCATACTTTTTTCCTTTTTATTTGCCGCGTCAGGACGGATCTCCGAATCGGTGCGGCATCAATTCGGAAAGTTGATAGACGCGAACGACTGCGTCGCTCGCGAGGATAACGGGGATATCTTCGCAAAATTCGGACATAACTTGCAGGCACATTCCACAGGGAAAGGCGATATTCGCGGCGGTCGTGTAGACGGCGAGCGCGGAGATCTTGGTCTCCCCGTCCGACACCGCCTTAAAGATCGCGACGCGCTCGGCGCAAACGGTTGCGCCGTAGCTTGCGTTCTCGATATTCGTCCCGCTGTAAATCCTACCGCTATCCGTCAAAACCGCCGCGCCGACGGGAAAATTCGAATAGGGAGAATAGGAATTGCGGCTCGCTTCGGTCGCCGCGTCGATCAAACTGTCAAGCGTCTCTTCTTGCATAGGTCATCTCCTTATATCGAGGGCGGAAAGGATTTTTTCCTCTTCCTTCCGCATCGCCGCCCGATCTTTTTCTTCTATGTGATCGAATGAAAGTAAATGTAAAAGCCCGTGAACGGATAAATACGCGACCTCGCGTTCGTAAGAGTGTCCGTATTCTTTCGCCTGCTCTTTCGCTCGCGCGCGGCAGATCACGACGCTGCCGAGGTTGACCCGCCCCGTCGAGGGATCAACGTCAAACGGATAGTCTTCCGCCCGCAAGGGCAATCGGACGTTTTCCAAAGTCGGGAAGGACAAAACGTCCGTCACGCGGTCCACGCCGCGCATTTCTCGATTCAACGCGCGAATCTTTTCTCTGCCGACGAACGTCAAGTCCGCGTCGGAATCCTCCGCGCCCATAACGGCGAGTCCTTTTTCCCAAACCTTCGCCAAAAATTCTTTTTCTTCTTTCCCCGCGCCCGTGATCGAGATCATTTTTTCAACTGTTGCGTGTTGTACGCGATGCGCTCGTGGTGAACGCCCATAAGCGTCGTAACGACCGCGGCTTTGACCTTGGTGAGTTCGCGGATCGTGATCGGGCAATCGTCGAACTGCCTTTCCTGCATTTTCTGGCGAACGAGGTTATCGACGAGTTTTTCGAGTTCTTCGCGGGTGGACGGGCGAACGGAGCGCGTCGCCGCTTCGGCGATATCGGCGATCATAATGATCGCGTTGATCTTCGTGGAAGGTTTCGGTCCGAGATAGGTATAACCCTTTTCTTCGAGCGTTCCCTCCGTTATATTCTGCGCTTTATGATAGAAATAACCGACGGAACTGTCGCCGTGATGTTCAAGCGCGGCGGAAACGATCTCTTTCGGGAAACCGCGGTTTTCGAGGATCTTCGCGCCCGCTTCGGTGTGGCGGGTGATCATCTTGACGCTAGCTTCGGGGATCAAATCGTCGTGCGGGTTATAGCCGTCCGTCTGGTTTTCCGTAAAGAATTCGGGGTTCTCCATTTTACCGATATCGTGATACAAAGCCGCCGCTTTCGCGAGGTTCGGATTTTCGCCGATCGCGTACGCCGCCCGCTCCGAAATATTCGCGACGGTAAGCGAGTGATTGAACGTCCCGGGTGCTTTTTCTTCGAGCTCTTTCAAAAGGGGTTGGTCGAAGGAGCAAAGCTCCATTAGGCGAAGCCCCGTGTTCAAATTAAAGACGCGCTCGAAAACGGGAGAAAAACAGAAATACGCAAAGACGCTGATCGCGCCGCCGACGAGGACGGAGACGCCGACCGTGATCATTTGATCGATATTGGGTTTTCCGCCGACTGCCGCCGCGGAAATAAAACCGAGGATCCCGAAAGAAATAACGACGCAAGACGACGTAAACAAGACGCGCATGCGGCTCGAAAAAGGCTTGATCAAAAAGATCAGCAGCGAACCCATACCGACGTTGACGACGAGCGTCATCATTTGCAAAGACAATTCGTCGAAAATGAATTTGGATGAATTGTAGAAAAACAGAACCATACACGTCGCGACGATGGAAACGCTCGTAAAATGCGCAGAAAGCGCGACGTGTTTATCGAAATCCGTTCCGAGAAGAAGCGGGAGGAAAGCAAGCGGGATCGCGAACGCGTGATCGAAATGCATGCAGGTAATCGACGCCACGGCTTCCATCAAAAGCACGCTGTACACGAGAATGACCGAAACGGGATCACCCTTCCCGATCATTCTGAGGATCAAAAAGTTCGACGCTAAAAGCGAATAGATCACGATGCCGAACGTAATGAGCGTCAAAGGATCGAACGTTACGCCGTAGACCGAGCGGAACGCCGCCACGACGCCGACGAGGACGACGGCAAGCACCGCAAACGACAGCAACGTAAACGTAAAAAACGCGATCCTTCTTTTGGAATTCGTTTGTTTGTCCAAAGTACCCTCCGAACCCTTATTCGGGCGAGAACAGAGAATCCAGTCTCCGTACTACGGTATAGTATAACACTATATAGAGAATATTGTCCATCTTTTTTTGTTCCACGCTGACGCCGCCGACCGCGGAAGCGTAAAAAGGAACGGAAGAAAGCATCGCCTGCGTCTCCTTTTCGATACGCGCGGGAACTTCGATCCCGAAATCGTGATAAACCGTGACGTCTTTTCGCTCGAAATACGTCCGTTCGACGACGCGGAGCGCGTTTCCGACGGAAGAAAAAACAATCCTTTCCGAAAGGTCGAACGACGCGAATGGCGGCTCTTCCTCTTTTCCCCATTCCCTTCCGAAAAGAAGGATCCGACGAAAACTCTTTTTCTTTCCCGTTAACTCGTTTTGCACGGATATTTCGGGCAAAGCGATTCGTCTCTCATAGGTCGTCATTCCGTAGACTTCCCCTTTCGCCGGCGCGGCGGCTTCCCCCTCCGTAAAGGAATAGACGGGGTCGATCAGGACGTCGCCCTGAGAGACTCGGTCGCCGATCTTGACGCGCGGCGTTCCGCTTTCCGCGACGATCTTCGTTATGACGGCGGAAACTTTCGAAACGATCGGATCGAAAGAGACTTCGTCCGCTTCGGAAGGCGGCAATTCTTCCTTGACGTCCACGAAGAGTTTATTCCCCTTGACGCGAACGGACGCAAACGAGATCCCCTCGATCGAAGCGACGTCTTTTCGGATCGAAGGGACGTCCACCTTTCCCTTAAAAGTAAATCCGTCGATCTTATGCGCTTCCAAAACGGCGGCGATCGTCTTCGTGTTCACGAAAGTATTTCCGCGGATCTCCGCTCGATAAACGAAACTTTGAAAAAACGCGACCGAACAAAGCGCGACGACAGACGCGATCACGAGGACCGAGCGGGCTTTTACGAAAGAAAGAATTCTCTTCCCCGCTCGCTCTCGCAAACGTTTCCCGCGAAGACCTTCGGCGGTCAGGATGCGGTCGAGCGCGCGTTCGTCGACCTTTGCCACGGAAAACGACGTCCGTTTTTCCCCGATTCGAACGTCGTAGACGGTCACGCCTTCTTTTCCCGCCTTTCGGATCAAAAACGCCGCCCTCGCAGTCGGAACGGCAAAGCGCGCGCGATCAGTCGTCATAAATCGTCTCGACGCCGCGGATCTCTCCCGAGACGTAGATCTCCTCTCGACTCGCGCAATTCACTTTGAGTTTTTCGCCGAACACGCGCACCTTTCCTTTTTTCACGCGCGCGACAATCTCCCGATCCGAGATGACGAGTAGCCCCTTCTGACCGGAAACCAGCGCGAACGCGCCGCCGTAAACGGTTATTTCATAAGGTGCAGGAAAGGAATCGGGAGAAAAGAATCGGGAACGAAGATCACAAAGGTACGCCATACTCGAAGATATGACGATGCGCGCGCGATTATTCAAAAAAAAAGCGGCGCGAATTGCTTCGCGCCGCGCTCATAAGAGATCGGATCAATACATTCCGTCCATTCCGCCTTGCGGCGCGACGGGTGCGGGAGGCTCGGGGATATCCGCGATCAAAGATTCGGTCGTAAGAAGAGTCGCCGCAACGCTCGCCGCGTTTTGGAGCGCCGTCCTCGTGACCTTGGTCGGATCGAGAATGCCCTTTTGGACCATATCGCAGTACTCGTCGTTCAAAGCGTCGTAGCCGAAATTCTTCGTCTTCTTGACGCCTTCCAAGACGGCGTTCGCAACGACGCTGCCTTCTTTTCCGGCGTTGACCGCAATCTGTCTGACGGGTTCTTCCAGCGCGCGAAGAACGATCGCCGCGCCCGTTCTCTCGTCACCGGAAAGGGTGGAAAGGACGTTTTGAAGAGCGGGGATCACGCTGAGAAGAGCGACGCCGCCGCCCGGAACGATACCCTCTTCGACCGCCGCGCGCGTCGCCGCGAGCGCGTCCTCGATGCGGAGTTTCTTTTCTTTCATTTCGACTTCCGTCGCCGCGCCTACGCCGATAACGCCGACGCCGCCCGAAAGCTTCGCGACTCTCTCTTGAAGTTTTTCGCGATCGTAATCGCTGGTCGTTTCCGCGATCTGCGCTTTGATGGATTGCACGCGCGCCTTGATGGCTTCCGCGGAACCCGCGCCGCCGACGATGGTCGTGTTATCTTTATCCACCTTGACTTGGCGGCAGCGACCGAGCATCGAAAGCTCCGCGGTTTTGAGATCCAAGCCGAGGTCGTCCGTGATGACCTGACCGCCCGTCAAAAGCGCGATGTCTTCGAGGATCGCCTTTCTTCTGTCGCCGAAAGCAGGGGCTTTGACCGCCACGCAGTTGAACACGCCTTTCAGCTTGTTCAAAATGATCGTGCTGAGCGCTTCGCCTTCGATATCTTCCGCGATGATGAGAAGCTTCGCGCCCGCTTTGTAGACGAGCTCGATGATCGGAAGGATCTCTTGGACGTTGGAAAGTTTCTTGTCGGTGATCAAAATATAAGGATCGTCGAGGATCGCTTGCATCTTATCCGTGTCGGTGACGAGATACGGAGACGCATAGCCGCGATCGAATTGCATTCCTTCCACGACGGAAAGCTCGGTCTTCATCGTCTTTCCTTCGTCGATCGTAATGACGCCGTCCGTCCCGACCTTCTCCATCGCGTCGCTGATGAGTTCGCCGATCGCGTCGTCGCCCGCGGAAATGCTCGCGACCTGCGCAATGTTCTTTTTGCCGGAAATGGGGACGGAGAGTTTTTTGAGCTCTTCGACCGCCGCTTCGGTCATTTTCAAGATCCCTTTCTTCAAGATGATCGGGTTCGCGCCCGCCGCGACGTTCTTTACGCCTTCGCGGACGATCGCTTGGGCGAGGACCGCCGCGGTCGTCGTTCCGTCGCCGGCGATATCGTTCGTCTTGACGGAGACTTCTTTAATGAGTTGCGCGCCCATATTTTCGAACGCGTCTTTGAGCTCGATCTCTTTCGCGATCGTAACGCCGTCGTTCGTGATGAGCGGTGCGCCGTACTTCTTATCGAGGACGACGTTTCTGCCTTTCGGCCCGAGAGTGATCTTAACGGTGTCCGCAAGCACGTTTACACCTGCTTCGAGCGCCTTTCTTGCTTCCTGTCCGTACTTAAATTGCTTAGCCATAATAACCTCCCTTATTTTTCAACGACCGCGAGAACGTCGCTTTGACGAAGCACCGTCAATTCCTCGCCGTCGATTTTGAAATCGGATCCCGCATACTTGCTGTAAAGAACGACGTCGCCGACTTTGACCGCCATGGGGATCTCTTTGCCTTCCACCATTCCGCCGGGTCCGACGGCGATGACTTCCGCCATTTGCGGCTTCTCTTTTGCCGATCCGGGAAGAACGATCCCGCTTGCGGTGGTCAATTTTTCTTCCATGGGTTTGATAACGATTCTGTCGAATAAAGGTTTGATTTTCATATTTCCAATATGTCCTCCTTTTTACCTATTTTCTTAACTGCATTGTATTATATCACGCTCCGAAATCGCGAGCAAGCGACTGAGCGCATTTTATCGACGTTTTCATTTTATCACGCCCGAAAGGTCGATTTTCAAGTTTCGTGCCACGATTTTTCGAGAAGTCGGTCGAATTCGGTCGCATAAAAAAAAGAAAGTTTCGAAAGACGCGCTTTAAGAGCCTTCCGAGCTTTCTTTTCAAACCGCCGAGCGGCTATTAAATATTGAACTTGTTGAATATTAACCTTGTTTAATATCCTTTGCGGTAACGCGCTTGATAAATGCGAGAAAATCCGAATAAACTTCGTCTTTATTGATCTCGTTCATAATCTCGTGACGCGCTTCGGGATAAAGCTTGATATCCAAATCGGCAAGACCGAGAGCTTTATATTCCTCGTAAAGCTTGGAAACGAGCGAGCCGTTTCCGCCGACGGGGTCCTTATCGCCGCTTGCGATCAAAACCGGAAGATTTTTCGGGATCGATTCGAGCGCGGCGGTGGTGTACACCGTCTTTAAACCTTCGAAAAAGCTCTTTTGGAACGCAATGGACATATCGAAAGAACCGCCGCAGAAATCGTCCGCGAGGTACGCTTTGACGACTTCCTTATCGCGCGTAAGCCACGCGAAGGGCTGATTTTCCGACTTAAATTGCTTATCATACGCTCCGAAAGACAGTTTTCCGATGAGTTTCGCGGGCTTTTTGCCGCCGAACAAGGCGTTCTGCAACTTGGCGACCACCCTGCCGAACGCGACTTGCGCGGTATTCATATACGCAGAACCCGAAAGAATGACGCCGGAAAGCGCTTCCCCGTTCCTCTCGATGTAAGCCTGAGAAAGAAAACTTCCGTAAGAATGACCCAAAAGGACGATCGGAAGCTTGTACTTCTTCTCGGCGTATCCGGTCAAAGCGATCATATCGCTGACGGTATCGTTATAGCTGTCGCCCTCGACGATACCGCGGTTATCGTATCCGCAGGTTTTCCCGTGACCGCGATGATCCTCCGCCACAACAATATATCCGTTTGCATTCAAAAAAGAAGCGAAATTATCATATCTGCCGCAATGCTCGCCCATACCGTGAGCTATTTGAACGACGCCGACGGGATTTTTGACTTCATCCCAGCAATAGCAGGCAATTTCCGTCGCGTCGAAAGTATTTAACAAAAACTCTTTCATTGTAACCTCCTTGTGTAAAGATTATGAAAAAAAGTTAATTTCACACGAATATTATACATAAATAATAGTATAAAATCAAGTATCATTGTAGAATAATTGTTACAAAAATGTTGAAAAATCAAAAAAAATTCGCGCAAAACGCGCGTTCGAGAGAATAAGGAGGATCATGCAAACGAACGTAGCCCTCGCGGGAGGCGGCACGGCGGGTCATATCACGCCGAACCTCGCCCTGTTACCCGAACTCAAAACCCGATTTGACAAAATCATCTATTTAGGCGCGCCGTCCTCAATGGAAGAAGCACTTTGCAAAAAGGCAAATCTTCCGTTTTATCCGACCGAAACAAGCAAGTTTCACCGAAAGCGCGTCTGGAAGAACGCAGCGCTTCCCCTGACCCTTATAAAAGGAATACGTCAAGCGAAAAGCGTCCTCAAAGCAGAGAACGTTTCCGTCGTCTTTTCCAAGGGCGGCTACGCCGCGATCCCGACCGTCCTTGCGGCTCGATCCATCGGGATCCCGATCGTCTGCCACGAAAGCGATCGCACGATGGGGCTTGCGAATCGCCTGACCGCGCTTTTTGCCGCAAAAACCTACACGGCATTTCCCGGAACGTATAAAAAAGCAAGCGTTTTGGCGACCCCGATCCGAGAAGAGATCTTCCGAGGAGAACCGCTCGATCTCTTTTCCCGCCCCGAAAAACCCGTCGTGCTCTTCATGGGCGGATCGCTCGGCGCCGCCGCGATCAACGACGCGCTTTCGAAATCGTTCGCCGAACTAACTGAAAAGTATAATATTCTCCATATCTCGGGAAAATCCGCCCCGCCGATCAAATCGCCTTCCTACGTCTCCGTCCCGTTTACCGATTCCATCGAAGATTTTTATAAAACGGCGGACGTCGTCGTCTGTCGCGCGGGAGCCTCCACGCTCGGAGAACTCACCGCGCTCGGAAAAAAAGTCGTCGCCGTTCCGCTTCCGAAAGGAGAATCGAGAGGAGATCAGGAGGAGAACGCGGCGTACTATCTATCCGAAAAGAAGATCCGCGTCCTGCCGCAAAGCGAGCTTTCCGCAAGAAGCCTTCTCGCGGCGATCGACAAAAGTATAAAGAATAGCGCGCCCGCGCCCGCGTATGACCGAAACACTCCGTCCATTCTCGCGGAAGCCCTTTACGCCGCGGCGAAAAACCGAGGCGCGCCGTAACGACTCCTGCGATCAAAGGACAAATAGCGGGAAAAACGAACGGAAGAATCGACCCGAAAAAGGAGCGAAAATCGGGAAAAAGCTCGGGCTATCCGCAAAAATCAATTTTGAAATTTTTAAGGTTTTCTCAAAAAAAACTCTCAAAAATCAAGGTTTTTTCGAAAGAGAACCCTAAAAAACCGCGATTTTTCAGCGGGTTTTCGCAAAAAAATCGAAAATCGGTCTTGACAACCCGTTTTTTTATGTTAGAATTTTAGTAGACGGTGATTTACCGTATCTCACTTGCGGAGTTTCCGCAAAATAAAATTTAAGGAGATATCATATGAGAAAAGCATTTATCTGCCCCACCAAGTACGTCCAAGGCGAAGACGAATTGCTCAATTTGGGCTATTTCGTCAAAACGTTCGGCAAAAAAGCCCTTTTGATCGCCGATCCGTTTGCGTTGAACCTCGTAAAAGACAAACTCGCCGCTACCGCGGAAAAATACAAAATCGAATTCGTTCCCGCAGGAGACGTCTTCAAAGGCGAATGCTCCCGCACCGTCGTCGCCAAGCTCCAAGAGATCGCGAAAGCGAATAAATGCGCCTGCACGATCGGTCTCGGCGGCGGTAAAGCGATCGACACCAGTAAGTGCGTCGCTGCCGGCGATCCCCTGATCATCTGCCCGACCATCGCGGCGACCGACGCTCCGACTTCTCACAGCGCGGTTCTTTACACCGACGATCACGAGTTTGACGATTACGCATACTTCCGTCAAAGCCCGAGCGTCGTCTTGATCGACCTGAACGTCATCGCGAACGCGCCGGCTCGCTTCCTCGTCTCCGGTATGGGCGACGCGCTCAGCACCTACTTCGAGGCTCGCGCGAACGTCAAGAGCGTTTCGAACGTAAACGCCGGTCTCCCCTGCGGCGCGAACCGCGCGAAGGGAACTCTCCTCGGCTACGGCACGCATACCGCGTTCGCTCTCGCCGAGCTCTGCTATAAGAACCTCATCAGCGACGGTTACAAAGCGAAAGTCGCCTGCGAAGGCAACTGCGTGACCCAAGCGTTCGAAAAGATCGTCGAAACGAACATCCTTCTTTCCGGTCTCGGCTTCGAATCCGGCGGTCTCGCCGCGGCGCACGCGATCCACGACGGTATCACGATCGTCCACGAGATCCACGCGAATAACTTCCACGGCGAAGTCGTCGCGTTCGGAACGATCTGCCAACTCATCCTCGAAAACGCTCCGGAAGACGAGCTCTATGAAGTTCTCGATTTCTGCGACACCGTCGGTCTCCCGATCTGCTTGCAAGATCTTATGACCAACCGCAAGACGGGCGAAGTCGCGAGGACCTCTCTCACGGACGACGAACTCAAAGCCGTCGCCGCGAAGACCTGCATCCCCGAGGAATCCATCCACAATATGCCCTTCCCCGTTACCGAGGATATGGTCGTCGCCGCGATCAAGACGGCGGACAAGATCGGTCGCGAGTACAAAGGTTTGGACGCGTAATTTCAAGCAAGGATTTACTGTTAGCCGAGGGAATCTCTCTCGGCTAATATCATAAAGGAGAGAACTATGAAAAAAATAATGAACACCCCCGAGACCTTCGTCTACGATATGTGCCACGGTTTGGCGATGGCGCATCCCGATCTCGAATTCGTCGAGAAGTTCAAGATCGTCAAGAAGAAGGAGATCAACGAAGATAAAGTCAGCCTTATCTCCGGCGGTGGTTCGGGTCACGAACCCGCGCACGCCGGTTTCGTCGGGAAAGGCATGCTTGACGCCGCCGTTTGCGGCGACGTGTTCGCATCCCCTTCGCAGGTTCAGGTCTATAACGCGATCAAAAAATGCGCGACCGACAAGGGCGTCCTTCTCATTATCAAGAACTATTCGGGCGACTGCATGAACTTCAACAACGCGATGAGCGACGCGATCGACGACGGAATCAAGGTGGACGCCGTCTACGTAAACGACGACATCGCCGTTAAAGACAGCCTTTACACGGTCGGCAGACGCGGCGTGGCGGGCACCGTCCTCGTTCACAAATGCGCCGGCGCGGCTGCGGAAATGGGCAAAGAACTTTCCGAAGTCAAGGAGATCGCGAATAAAGTCATCGCGAACGTCCGCTCTTTCGGTTTCGCCTTTACTTCCTGCACCGTCCCCGCCGCGGGTCACCCGACCTTCGAGATCGGTGACGACGAGATGGAATTCGGCGTCGGTATCCACGGCGAACCCGGTCGTTTCCGCGAGAAGATCGACTACTCTTCGGGCAAATTCTCCGACAACCTCGCGCAAAGGATCGTCAAAGATCTGAACGAGGATCTCGGTCTCAAATCGGGCGACGAAGTCGTTCTTTTGATCAACGGTTTCGGCGGCACCCCGCTCCAAGAGCTTTACATTTTGAATAAGAGCACGACGGACGCGCTCTCTGCTTCCGGCGTCAAGATCCATCGCACGATCGTCGGCAACTTCATGACGAGCATCGATATGGCAGGCGCGTCGATTACCGTCCTTAAAGTGGACGACGATCTCAAAAAGTACGTCGACTATCCCGTCAACACCCCCGCCCTTACTTGGGGCGCGGCGATGAGCGAACAAGCGGAAGCCGCCGTCGAAGCGATGAACGCGATCGCGAAAGCGCTTGGCGTGACGAACGTCGCGGCGCCCGCGCAAAAGAAAGCGAAGAAAGCCGCCGCGGAAGAAGAGGACGCGAACGCCGTCTACGAAGTCGAAGGCACGCCCGCGATCGGTGAAACCATCAACACCGCCGCGTTCGTCAAGATCGTCGACAAGATGGCGGACGTCATCATCGAGAACGAAGTTCCCTTCTGCGAAGCGGATAAGATGGGCGACGGCGACTTCGGAATGAGCATCGCCAAAGGCTTCAAACAGCTCAAAACCGACTGGGCGACCCGCAAAAAGGGCGACGTCGGCGAATTCCTCGTCTCCTGCTCCGAGATCATCAAAGAGTACTGCGGCGGCGCGTCCGGCCCGATCTGGGGCAGCGCGTTCAAGTACGCGGGCAAAGCGATGCTCGGAAAGAAAGAAGTCAACCTGACCGACATCGCGTTCCTCTTCACCGAGGCGAATCGCGGCGTTTACGAGACGGGCAAGAAGAGCTTCGGCAAAGGCGCGGAAATCGGCGATAAGACCCTCGTGGACGCTTTGAAACCCTGCGCGATGGCTTTGACCAAAGCGGCGGAAGAAGGCAAAAAACTCCAAGAAGGTTTGGACCTCGGCGCGAAAGCGGCGCACGACGGCGCTGAAGCGACCAAGACCCACGTCGCGACGCTCGGCAGAGCGGGCACGGTCGGCGAGCGCAGCATCGGCTACCCCGACGCAGGCGCGCACGGACTCGACGTCATCTTCAACGAGCTTGCGAAGTACATCAAGAACTTCAAAGAGTAATCCCCTATCCTATCACAACGAAAAAAACACCTCGCCGCGGCGAGGTGTTTTTTCGTTTCGATGCATTGACTCCATTCTTTCCGTTTGTTATACTTAAATTAAAGATTTGCCTTACGATTACGACAATCGGCACTTTTTATTCTATTCGAGAACTCGGGGGGTTTATGGAACTCGTTCAATCCTATTCATTTTTTCTAAAACTTTTAAGCCGCAAATACGGTGAAGACGAACGCATCGTTTGCATTCTTTTCCTCGACCCGTGCAACGACGATTTGATAAGCGGTTACCTTTCGCACCGTTTCGATTACTTCAATTATCGACTCGGTGAGCAGATTGACTTTTTCTGCCCCGGATACAGCCATATTGAAAATTCGGAAACGGAAAGATCGTTCAGCTCTCGGGATTTCGTCGACTTCATACGGCAACTTGAACAATTGACCTCTTGGCGGTATTCCGGCGGGACGAACTTACTGCTTTTGCGCTATTCGGACTGTCATCTCCTGTTCGACAGCACATACGATCTTAACTTATCAAAAATGATGATCGACGGGTACCTAACCGATTATCGAGGATTTTTGGAAGATTTGATCCGCTCGTTAAAAGAGGATGACGCCATATTCTTCGAACGTAGCTACGCCAAACATCAAATATCGCGCCTTTGGAATAATTTTTCGGATCTGCTGCCGAACCTTTGCAAAAGCATCGTAAATCACATTAAGGATACGGTGAAAATCGATGGATATTTTACTCCGAAGGATATAAGAAAAAGGCGATAGTCGATCCGACCCTCGCTTTTCAAAATTGCGTTCGTTTCTCTTCTACGCCGAACGGCGATTCGGGTAAACCGCCTGCTCGATCGGCATCGTCGCGATGTCGTAAAAGTCTTTTTCCATCCCTTTGATAATATCGATGATATTCGGATCGAAATGCGTTCCCGATTCTTCCAAGAGGATCTTGAAAGCGTCGTGGGGCGCCATCGGGTCTTTATAGACGCGTTTACTTACGAGCGCGTCGTAGACGTCCGCGATCGCCATAATGCGCGCGGAAAGCGGGATCTCCTCGCCTTTCAATCCCTTGGGATAGCCCGTTCCGTCCCATCTTTCATGGTGCGCGACGGCAATATTATAGGCTTTATCCAAAAACGCTCTGTCGCCGAGATTCACAAAGATGCTATTCACCATTTCACCGCCCTTTTCCGAGTGCTTTTTCATAATGTCGAATTCCTCGGGCGTAAAGCGACCGGGCTTCAAAAGAATGGTGTCGGGGATCGCGATCTTCCCGATATCGTGCAAAGACGCGGCGGTCTCGATCTCATCAATCTCCCGATCGGTCAATTGATCGCGATATTTCGGGTATTTCTGCAATTCGCGCGCGATAAGTCCGACGTACTTTTTCGTTCGGATAACGTGCTCGCCGGTACCGACGTCACGCGATTCGATGATTCCCGCGAGATCCTCGATGACATGAACCTGCATATTGTTTTTTTGCTCCATTTCTTCGCGCGCGATCGCCATCAATTCTTTCTGTTTATCAAGCATGATCGCGTTACGTTTCGAGATCCCGATCGCCAAAAGATTGACGCAAATCAAAGCGAGCATACGCGGAAAAACGTAATGGAATAAGATCTCGATCAGGCGGCGAGGCGTCCCCAAAGCGAACCGTTTGGCGAGATCCAACATCTCTTCATCCGATAACCCGCCTTTAATGAAGTTTCGATCGGGCAATCCGATAAAGAAACTTCCGTAGACGGTCGCGGGGACCAAAAGCAGCGCCGCGATAAAGACGTAGACCGACATTTTTTTGCTGTAACGATATTGCGCGATCATCAAAGAAGGGATTACGAGCAAAAGGATCGCGTGGAAGGAAAGCGCAATACCGACCAATGCGATCCCTACGTACATAAACGTCACCATTATGACCTTAAACGAATAATGCCGACAAATCGAATTCGGCTTTTTCAAAAGTTTATCGTGGATCACGAAAATAACGAGCGGCGTTATAAAAATCAGAAACGACACGAGCATCGTGACCAACATGATCACGCGAGGAACCCTAAAAACTTGCAACTCATTCAACCCGAAACAAATAATCGCCAAACCGGCGATAATGGTCATGACTCTGATAACAAAGCTATTTGCGCTTGATTCCGCAAGTACGTAAATATCTTTTTGATCGTTTTTGATTAACTCATCCATTGGCTTTTACATTTTCGTCCGAATGCAGCGGTTCGAAAACGAAAAAGTCCTTTTTGCGTTATCTTATTTTGAATTATATCATATAAGAAACAGTCCTTGTCAATAAGGAAACGAAAATCGTAATATCGACGCGACAAAATGAGAGAATTATCCGAGCAGACCGTGAACTTCACGAAAAACCGCCGCCGTTCACGGTTTCGAAGGACAAAAAAAAAAGAGAGCCGAAAACCCCTTCCGTTTGCGCGGATCGAATTCTCGGCTCTTTTGCTTTATGCGGATTTATCCGACTTTTCCTCTTCTTCGACAGACGCGCTGCTCTTCGCGTGACTTTTCCGTTTCGGGAAAATGTTCTGCACGCCGGAGACCGTCGAATCGATGGTTTGAATGATATTTTTGATATCCTGTTTGATTCCTTCGAGGGCGTTCAGCCCCTGCGTCAAACTCGTGATCGTAGAAGTGTATTTCTCTTCCCTGCGCTTACTGTCTTGCAACTGATAGACGAGAAGCGCGAGAAAAAGAAGTGCCCAGACGCCGTTCGACGCCATATAGTCCACCAATTGTTCCCACATATCAACCTCCTATTTCTTTGATATATTTCGGGTAATAGAACCCGAGAAACGAGCGAAGCTCGTCTTCGTTTTGCCTGACGAAACGATCCCGCTGACTCTTCGGCAATCGCCTGGTCTCCTCGACGGCGAAATTCAGGCGTTTTTCGTAATTCGTCCTTTTATCTCCCGTGTAATCGCGGAATTCTTTTTCGTATTCCGCGTTCTCCTTTTCGAGATTTTCGACGTATTCCCGTTCCTTTTCACCGAGTTTGGACTGCTTGCTCTTTTCGAACGACTGCAAGATCTTGTCGCGCTTGGCGGTAAGCTTTTGCAGTTTATCTTCCAAGGCGAGCGCGTAATCGATCTCGAAAGACGCGAGCGCCGAGCGATAGGATCTTTGCGTTTCCTCGATCCTTCCGTCCAGATTCCGCACCTCGCTTTCGAGTTTTGCGTCCAATCGCGCCCGGTCGTACGCATGGTCGTCCGCAAGCTGTTCTTTTCGAAGATCGAAAACGGTCGAATGCGTCATTCCGTTCTTCGAAAGGGCTTCGAACGCCCGCCTTTCTTTATCCGAGTGCAATCGATCGATGCTTCGGGTCTTATCCGAATAATCGTCGTACGCCGACTTCTTTCGCTCGATCAGAGAATCCAGCTCTTTCGCGGTCTTCGTTTCGAGTTTGTTCTTTCTCTCGGCAAACGAATCGGCGATGGAATCTTTCGCCTTCTCCATCAATTCCTCGTCCGTCTCGGCGTTCGGCGCGGAAACGGCTCCGTTCGCGTACTCCTCCGCCTTGATCTTGACGCCTTCTTCGTACTCGTTTCGGATCTTGCTCAGCCCGACCAGGATCGGGCGGGTAGGATCGGAATCGATGAGAGGCCCGACGCCCGAGATCTCTCTCTTCGGAAGCGACCTCGGGGGATCCAAATCGAATAGTTTCATACTTTCCTCCTTTACGACGTATAACTGACGTCGTTTTCCGATATGGAAAAACCCGCGAACGCGCCGGAGACGAAAGCGTCCGCATACGAAACGACCGTTTCCGTGCCCGCCGAATTCCGACGAACGAGAACGTTCGAATCTTTTTTGTAGTAGAAAAAGGGATATCGCATATCCACTTCCACGTTACACGACGGCGCGAAGGTTTTATTTCGGGTGATCGTCAAAAGATCATACGGAACGAACGCGTTGCCGCAGACGACGGAATACAAACCGCCCTGCCAAAACTGCATCGCCTTCCAAAGCCCGTCCCCGTTCGAATACAAAAGGAGCGAGCCGCGCCCCGCGCTTTTTACTTCTTTCACCCCCGAAATGACGTTCGCGCAGAGCGCGGGCGTTCCGTCGAAGGGAAAGGCGTAAAACCGAAGATCCCCGCTTTCGTCCGCGACGGCGGCGATGAAATCGAAATCGGCGGACAATCCCAGCCCGTCGATCAACGCGCAGGACGTCAGTCCGTTTACGGGGATGGTCTCGATGTGATTCCCCGTGATGACCTTGACTTCACTGTCCGACGTCGAAGAAAGGACGACGAGATCGGAAGCGTACGCGCCGACGGATTTATTATAGTAAAACGCCGCGTCGACGTGCTCCGCGTTCATATCCGACACCGTCGTCTGGTTATTCGAACGTTCGTACTTTTCGATCTTTCGTTTTCCCAAGCGGACGAATGCGATCGCGCGCGTCGGAAGATAGGCGGATCCGATATCGTTCAGATAACGACCGTAACGGCGGATCGCGCCGCCCGAAACCGTAACGGACGCGCCTTTATGGTTTCCGTCCGAGACGACGTCGAAGATATGCTCTCCCTTCTCCAAAACGCAGGTCAGGTGAAAGGCGGGCGACCTTTTTTCCGAGACGGGGACTCCGTCGATATAAGGCGTGTAAGCGCCCGTCAGATCGAAAAAGGTCATTTCGAATTCGACTTCGCATTTCGCGTCCGAATAAAAGCGGACGCCGCCGACTCGCTTTGCGGAAGGCAACGAGGTCCGGACGGTCTTGCGTCTTTCGCGATTCGCCATCAATTCTTCCGTATTAAAAAACGTTTCTTTCCGATAATCCATTTTCATTCTCCGAAAAAGTCGACGACCATATCCGCTTCCGTCACCCGAACGCTTTCTGCGGAGGAAGCGATCGTGATCGACAATTTGTCGAAGGGTCGTTTGACTTTGATCTTATTCAGTCCCGTATGGACGGGGTATAAGAAGGAGACGCCGTCGAGCTCGACCGAGATCAAGGCCTCCCCTTCCGCGCGAGCGCGCATTTCCCGAAGCAGTTTTTTGCCCCGATTTGCGCCGAGCGTCGTCACGGGCGAACGCCACACTTTATAGGTTGCCGTCGAATTCACGCTGCCGGATCTGTCGATCAGTCCGAGGAAATTCACGGGATAGTTCGCCTCTGCGATAACGCCGCCGATCGCTTCGTTATTCACGCCGATCATACAGGTGATCGTCAAATCGTGCGCGATCTCGATTTTTCCGTTCCATACGTCATAGATCAAAAGGCTGTTCGGAGCGTTTCGGATCGCGCTGTCCATATCGAGCGAGCAGGCGAGATAATACTTGCCGTTATGAAACGCGCCGTGCGCTTCGGGCTGATTCGCCGAAAACAGTCCTTCGAGTTCCTGCAAAGTTTTCCCGACCGCCAAACCGTCGAAGACGTAGACGCCGTCCGACGCGCTGAACATAATCCTGTCGCCGCAAACGGTGATCGTGTCTTTATGGATCAATCCGACCGAAAGAAAGAGTTTTTTGACGACGAATTGCGTTTGATCGTTATATGCGGTGATCCTCGCGATCCCGTGCTCGAAAAAGACGTACAGGTAGCCGCCGAAACTCAGGACTTTTATCACTTGCCCCATCTCGCTCGAAAACGAGATCGCGCCGCCCTCTTTCAAAGAAACGTTCCAATTCGACGGATTGAAATCGTCGCTGAATCGGAGCGTGAAAGGATCGCTTCCGAAGCAAGCGAACACGCGGTCGCTATGCGAACACATCGTCGTGATCGGCTCGTTCATTCCGAGATTCTGCGCCGTCATTCCGCGCAAAAAGAAGAGTCCTTGCGTCGAAGAGAAAAGAAGCCCTTCTCTCTCGTCCAACAAATACGGGATCGCGCATAAGACCTCTCCGTAAGCGTCGAGTTCGGAAAACATCACGAACGCATTCAAGCGAAGATCGTACAGCATTCCGTCGTCCGCATAGGCGATCAAGCGATCGGTCCGATATTGCGCGGCGTGCATCGTGTAGGAAAACAGCCGCAGGAAGCGGACTCCGTCGGGCTTACGGATATGCCACGTTCTGCCGTCGATCTTTTCGGCGGCGAGCGATAACCCCGTTCCCGTCTCCAAAACTCCTTTTTCGAAAGCGAAGTTATAACTCTTCGGAGAGTACGAAAAAGGGAGTTCCTCTTCGGCGACGCGCGTATCGACGCCTTTGAACGAGGAGAGCTTAAAGCGTTTTCGGGCGGGAGAAGACAGCGTCGAGTTGATAAAGCGTCGGATCATAACCATCTCCCGAACGGCAACGTAATTTCCCTACGCGAAGAAAGAACGTTCGCCAACCCTTCTTTGTAACGTTTTTCGAAAAGCGTCGCTTCTTCGAAAAGCATGGATTCGAGCGCGTACTCCGCCGCGACTCCGCTTGCGAAAAGATCCGGGGAGACGCGCGGCGGCATTTCGATCGTCCCGCCGAGCGCGGGATAGGAATTCGGCGTGTAACAATATCGCAGGGAGTACGATCCGTCTTCGGCGAACAAGCTTCCCCCGCGAACTTTACACTTTGCCTTCCCGCCGCCCGAACGAACGAGTTTTACGACGTCGAAAAACCGTTTCGTAAGAGCGGACAGCTCGAACGACCCGTTCGAAACCGTGATCGATTCCTCTTCTTCGAGGGGCGCGTACTCGGTGATCAAGCGCATATACGCCACGCCGAGCGCGTTTACGAGGCGCGCCGTTCTCTCGTCCATCGGGCTGCCTTCCGCCGTTAGGTTTTCGCCCAGCAGCGTCGCCGCTTTATTCAATATTTCATTGACTTGCATAATTCCTCCTATCCCCGCGTTTTCCACGCGGCGTTCATAAATGCTTCCGCGGTCTCGCCCGCCTTTTCGCAGATCTCGCGCTCTTCTTCAAGCTTCGCTTTCCGCTCCCGTTCTTCGAGTTCTTCCAAGAATCGTTTTATGCGGCGCACATGCGTTTCGCGAAGTTTCGTCACGAGGCGAGCGTCGAGCGCGTCGTTCCAAGTTACGACGATCTCGTCTTCTTTTCCGTTCAGTCGGACTTCGAAACGGGATCGCTCCAAGTTGTAAAACAAAAGATACCGCTCGTCCACCTCGCGGATCCGATCCGACACGTCGAACACGTCGCTTCGGATCGGGATCAATCGTTCTTTCCGCATATGCGCCGCCTCCCGCGTTATGCCGAAGCCGCGGTAATGCCCGTGATCTTACCCTGACCGCCCGGCTTGTCGCAGATCATATCCGCATACTTGACGAGGGTCGCGGTAAAGGTCGCGGTTCCCGGCTTTTGCGTAAGGACCTTGCCCTCTTCGCCTTCGAGCCATCTCCAATCGCAGAGCTGATGGATCTTGAAGTCTTTGCTGCTCAAAAGATACATCGTCCCGTTATCCACGAAGCGTTCCGCGATGACGGGGATTCCGTTATAGGAGATCGCCTTGAAGCCGCCGTCGAGATTCATATAGTCGATATTCGTGCGGCTCATCGCAAGATAATCGAGGTAGAAACGTCTGACGTCGTAAGACGTGCTGATGAAATCCACGTCGGACGCGGAGACTTCCTCCAACTTGTCGATCGCTTCTTGGATCATTCCCGAATGGATCGCGCCGGCGTTGGCTCGGATATAAGGATTCAGGAACTTGTAGGTCGCGCGGTTGAGCCCGTAAACGAGACCGCTCATATTGAAAAGAGATTCCAATCCGGTCAGCTCGGAGTCCTTGCTGTTTTGAAGGGTCGCGAAATAGTTCGCGCCGATGAGCTCCGAAGGCGCGGTTCCGTCGATCTTGACGGTGTTTTCGTTATGATCCACCGCCAAAATGCGCCTTTGCGAGACGATCGGGGTGTTTTGCCCGTCGGCGTAAACGTCGATCAACATTCCTTCGAGGAAATTTCTGACGTTGCTGAACTTGATCAGGTTTCTGTCGCTATTTCCGGGATTCGCGACGGTGACGCCGAGTTTTCCGGATCCGTTGCCGTACAGCATACGGCTGAAATGGAACTTGCTCGCTTTGAGAAGCCCTTCCATCTCGCTGTTCAACAGATTGACGAACGCGCCCGCGTTGTTTTCGCTGGCGCGGAGCGCTTTATCCGAGATATCGATCGTTCCGTACAGGTTTTTGAGCGTGGTCGTAAAGTTCACGTACAAATTGCCGGATGCCGCGGGGAGATCGCCCGTTTCGCTTCCCGCGCCTACGCCGCCGTTTACGCCGTACGGCACGAGACGGACGATGTTTTTACCCCAAACGTTTGCGGTGGATTGCTCGATTTTTCCGAGAAAAGCGTTCGTTTTGGTGTTGAGTTGGTTGGTGATTACTCCGAGATAAAGCGTCTTCAACGCTTTATCGGCAGTCGATAAAGAAATCATATTACATCCTCCTTTCCATTATCATTTTTTCCGTCATGGCTCCCGCCTCTTCGAAGGTTTTCGCTCGATTCGGCGGTAAAACGGAAGCGGCGCCGCCATGCGTGATCAAATCGGGAACGCCGCTGAGGGGAGAGAGTTCGGAAAGATACTCTTTGACGAATCTATCGCGAATCTTTTCGTTTTTATAGACGTACTTTTCCAAAAACTCTCCGTCTTGCATTATGCTTTCGGGATCTTTGTAGTTTTTCGAAACGGCTTTCCCGAGCGCGATTTCGAGACAACGCTCGTTTCCCGCGAGTTCGGGATCGGATTTCAAGATCGAACTGATCTCGGTCGCGTACTCTCTCGCGATCGGATATTCTTCGACGAAGGACGCAACTTTATCATCCCAGTTTTCCTTTTCGTACAGAGGGGTGGATCTTTCGCCTCCCTTTTCGGCGGGGGAAGATGCGCTTCTCTCCTCCAACTCTTTAATCAGCTGACATTTCTTCGTGAATTCCGATTCGAGATTTCGATACGCTTTCCACAGTTCCTCGCCGTTTGCGAATTTTCCGACGGAGACGGGTTTTTCGTTATCCGAAACGCGTTCGTTTTGATCGTCGTTTTCGGGCAAAGCCGCCGTTTGTTCCATTTCTTCAAGCATAATTTACCTCCTTATATTTGCGCTTACGCGCCTGCTTCCACGCTCTTGATGAGCGCTTGTCTGCGTTTATGCATTTTGATATGATCGAGAAGGCGTTTCTTCGCAGCCTCGTCGTAGGGATATTCTTTTCCGATGATCGCGCGGGTATGTTCCGCAATATGGAGCGCGTCGTCATCCACTTCCTCGCATTCGATTTCGCCTTTGAGGACGCGCTCGTTCTCTTCTTTCGCCCGATTGACGTGAAGATCGTCGAGTTCTCTCGCGCTTTCCCAGTTTCCGAAGCCGAGCATTTCGAGGATCTTTCGTTTGTTCGAAGCGCTGATTCTTCCGTCGTCGTCCGCCAAAAGACCGAGGTTCAAAAGCTCGATCACGCGATTGCGCCTTGCGGACGCCGTTTCGAGGACGTCGCCGCTGACGTCGTAGACGACGTCGTCCGAACTGATATCGTTTCGATCGAAGAGCTTGTACTCGATCTCCCCGTTCTCACCGGCGATCCGTTTCATCCGCTGTTTGACCGCGAATTGTTTATAAAGCCGCAGGACTTGCTTCGCGACTTCTTTGATCGCGCCGCGGATCTCGTTCGCCGTAACTTTGAGTCTCGAATCGTCCTGCTCCATCAAAAGCGAGATCGCTTTCGCGCTGGTATTCGTGGACGGCGCTTCGGAGTACTTCATCAAGGCGCTGACGCCGCTGATGATCGTAAACTCTTCGAGGAGTCTCTCCTCTTCGCGGACGAGTTCGGCGGGGACGGAACCGATCTCCAACATTTGCGGCATCCTTCCGCCCTGCCTGACGATAATGACTTTCCCCGGCGAAAGCCCGTCTTCTTCGAGGTTCTCGACGTCCACGCTTCCGTCCTCGACCGCGAGCACGCCCATCGTCATTCGGTTCAGATATTCGTGCTTACGGTTTTTGACGGCGTTGAACGCGCGTTGGATCGGGATGATCCTTTCGACGATCGACGCGCCGAAAAAGTTCCCCGGATTCATGACGGAGGTTTGCTTCGCGAAAGGATATCCTCTGAGCGAGCCTTCCTTATTGATATAGGGAAGCGGTCCGTCGAAGACGATTTTATTCCCCGCGCAAATGACGAGCCTGCCTTGGGGATACGCCGTCGTCGGCAGTTCGTAACGCTCGATCACCATCGCGTGATTTTCTAGAGTTTCCGCTCCCATCGCGCGGACGAATCCGCTGTAACCGAGCCCGCCGATCGTGCTTCCGCCCGAGACCACGAACCCGCTGACGCTTTCGGCGGGGACCTCCACGCCCCAAATATCCTCGATCTCCTCGACCGAATACGCTTTCGCGTGGATCAGGCTGCGGCAGTCGTCGACGTGCGCGTTCGTCACGCTGTCGGGATAGATCTCGAAAGGCGGGACGACTTCGATCTCGACGTCGCCGTCAAAGAGTTCTTCCTTCCCGTTTTTCCCGATCTTTCTGCCCTTATGCTTATTCCAAGTCACCTTGTAAAGCGCGGTTCCCGTAACTTCGCTCCACATATTCGCTTCGTAAATGAGCTGCTGTAAATTCAACTCGTTGAAGACGGAATTCAGGATCTTTCCGGAAAAAGCCGCCGCGGCTTTATCCGATTCGTCGGCGGTCAGCGGGCGCACGGACATGCCGAGTTTAATGGCGCTGAGTTTGGACGTTCGCGTTTCGAGGATGGTCGCGGTATGGTTATAAACTTCGCGCTGCTGCCAAAAGTACTGCTTTCCGTAGTCTTCGATATCCCCCGTTTGCCCGATCTCGCAGTATTGATTCCCCATGACGAAATTCAAATTCAATCGCCATTGCATTTCAAGGTTTTTCCTCGCTTCGCGACGCGCCTCGAAATCCTTTCTTATCTCCGCGACGAGGTCTTCCTGCGTTTCGAACTCATCTTTTTTCATTCTGTTCCCTCCTTTTTTCCGCTTTCTTGATTAGGCTGTCCGGGCTTTTCGGGACGATCTCCCTTCCGAACAATTCGTACATCTTTTCCATACACGCGCGGCAAAGATACAAGCCGCCCGCTTCCCTTTTCCAAGGCACGCGCGGCCGAGAGAGATCGGGCGCCACGGCGAACGCGGCGAGATTCTTACAAAACCCGACGTCGCACTTTGCTTTGACTTTCAGTTTTATCAGTTCCATTTTCCGTTTCCTCCAAGAGTTTTAATAATCGCTTCTTTTCTTCCGCGAGTTCTTCGTCCGTCATTTTTTCCAAAGCCCCTTCCTCCGAGACGATCTCCAAATAGGCTTTCAAGGCGGAGATGTCCGGCGGATAATGCTTGCTCGTTACTTTTTGTTTGATGACGTCGCCTTCCGCGGAATACTCCGTCGTCTTTTCTTTTGCGGTGTAGCCGATCGCCTTTTTGTAGAGAGAGTTTACGAGCCTTTCATCGATCATTGTTTCCTCCTTCTCAATAGTTTTTCCCGCGCCGACCGAGCAGTTTGTTCTTAAATCTCGCCTGCGGCGTCAGTTCTTCTTTTTTCGGAGCGCAAGGGCGCGGCTTGCTCATCAGATAATATCGGAGTTCGTCCATCGCGTGATCGTCCGCCTTTACGGGAGCGTCACCGTTTCCCCAATAATAGCCCTTGATCTCTCGGATCATATGGACGCAATTCCGAAAGATGACGATGCGCGGCGGTCGCTCTTTGAACCAACTTTTGACGCGCGCGATCCCCGACCAAAGATCCTTGTCGACCGACGTGTTGCAGATGACGCCTTTTTCATAGAAAAGATCGGCGACCGACCGCAGGGAAGCGAGCGTCTTTTGATTCGCGGCGCTGTCGATAATGCAGCGAAGTCTTCCCTTTTCATCCCGATGCCAGCCGAGTTCGTCCGCGATCTCGTGAATGCGTTTCGCGTGGTGATCGATATCCTTTCCGCTCTCGTAATGCTCCGCGACGACGTAGACGTTTCCGTCGTAATCGACCGCGTAAAAATGGCAGGACAGCGGATTATGAAGTCCGGGGTCGATCGAAATCGTATCGTACCACTCCCGCGGGATCTCGAACGGATCGACGACGTGGATGCTTTCGTCGAACTCGGGATAGACCAATCCCCCTTCGTCGCCGAATTTTCCGTATCGCCTACTTTGGACGCTTTCCTCGTCGAACGCGCCGGTCAAAAGCTCGATCTCCGACGGATCAAGATAAGGATTGTCCGCCCATTCCATCGTGATCGACCAGATCTCCGAATTGTTCTTTCGGTTCATAAAGATCTCGTCGTAGACCCACGTCCTGCCTTTCAAAGGCGTCATCGTTCCCCAGATCTCGCCCTTTCGATCCATTACGCGCATCAGACATTCTTCGTAAACGTCGCGCGGCGGTTCTTCGTCGAACCAGACGAAATCGAGCGACGCGCCCTGAAAGCGTTCTCTGCCTTGATCCGCGCTTTTGAATCCGATGCGGGAGACGCCGCCGAAGACGTTACGGATCGTTATATAATCGATGACGCCGCCTTCGGGCGCGCTTTTTCTGCCCGATTGCATCGTGACGTCCTCGATCCATTCGGGTCGAAGATAGGATAAGATCTTACTTTGCGACACCTCTCTTTGGACTTCGTACGTCGGCGAGACGACCCAACCGCAGACGTCTTTCCTGTTTTGCCGAAAGGGGTGGATCCCTCTCGCCCACCAAACGGCTTCCACCGCGCCGCATTCCGTTTTTCCGCTGCGATTCCCGCCGAAGACCCAGCGATTGCGTTTCGGGCATTTATGGAAGATCATCTGCTTTTCGTGGACTTTTTCTTTGTTGTATTTTCCGAGCTTATCGTGTTTTTCCCGAAAGGTTTGCAGTCGCTCGATTTCGGCGATCTTCCGTATGATCTCTTCTTGTCCGATCTTTTTTTTCATTTCCCGACACCTTCATTTGCGTTCCGCTCTTCCCATTTTTCGAAAAATGATATATAATAGCGGTATGAAACGCATTTTGCCCGTTTTTCTTCTCCTTGCGGTGATCGCCTGCTTTACCCTTGCCGCTCCCGCTTCCGCTTCCGCGGAAACCTCTTTTTATTTGAAAGTCGAGCGCGACGGAATCTCTCTTTATGAAAACACCGCGATCCAAGCCGCGATGTTTACTCTGCCGAAAACCTACTACGTAAAGATCCTTCGCCTCTCCTACGCTCCGACCTATCATTTGATCGAGTATAACGGAGTCAAAGGCTTGATCAAAATTTCCGATTTTTCGGATACGCCGGAAGAAAACGTCCCGAATCCTTATTACACGTCGACTTCCGTCACCGCGCATATAGAGACGGTTTTATATTCTTCCCCCTCTTTTTCCTCGCGCACCGAGATCGCCGCGAGCGGGCTTTCTTTGACCTATCTCGGGAAAGTGAACGGAGAAAAAGGGACGTACGACACGCCCGTCTGGTTCGCCGTCTTGTATGCGAACGAAGTCTATTATTTGCATTGTTCGCTGACGAATAATTTATCTCTGCTCGAAAGTTCTTTCGCGCCCGTTCATCCAAACAGCGTCGTTCAGCCCGATCCTTCGAACCCCGCAAGCGGGAAAGAAGCCTCATCCGAGCCGACGAAAGATTCTTTCGACGTCGTTCGACTGCTTCTGATCATCGGAATGATCGTTCCCCTTTTAGTCATCGTCTTTCTTTTATTCAAACCCCGTCGCCGCCCTTCCGCTCCGCAAAGGAGCCGCCGCTACGACCGCGAGGACGATTACGACGATTATTACGACGATTGATCTTGTAAAAATTTCCTCCTCGTCTTAAACGCATTGTTCCGTTCGCGAGAATCCGCTTTCCGCCGTTTGCTGGAAGACGATCACGCGCGTTTGATACCGTTCGGAATAAGCATCGAACGCGGCGTTCTTCATTTTTTCGCGCATCTCTCGCGCCTCGTCGTCCTCTTTAATGACCCGATTCAGCGAAACGGAGAACAAAGGTTCGTTACCGAATTCCCGAAGAATCCTCTTTTGATCGAACCCGAATCGATCGAGCGCGCAAGCGAATTCTTCGAGCGCCCGATCGAACCTTCGATACAGCGTTCGAAGCGAGATCCCGAGTTTTTTCATCAGATCCGATCTTGCCAGTGTGAATTCGTATCTCTCGCGAAGCAAGGCGGCGTTTCCGGTTTTGATTCCGGAGAGTCCCCTCTCGATCACGTATTTCATATTTACCAAATTTCTTTTTCTTTCGTTATTCTTAATAAGGCGTTCGTAAAGTCTCATCTGATCGCTCGGATAAATTGCATAGAACCCATCGAGAGCGCATTTCTCCGCGCTCCTTTCCAGCGCTTCGCAAACGTCATCGATATGCGCGTAACACGAAACGAGCGCCTTTGCTACCAACAATCTGTCTTCCATTTTTATCCTCCTTCTCAAAATCGCCCGTTGTAATGCGAACAAATGTTCACATCATCAATATATCACGTTTCCCTCAAAAGTCAATGCGGACGTGTCACTATTTTCGCATAAAAACAAAAATTGTAAAGAACGTATTAAATCTTTCGTATGTTTGGATATATTTTTGAACAAAAGTCAATTTTTGGCGATTTTTAAGCCTTTTTCGCCCATATTTTAATCATAATTCATTTTTGTTCAAAATTGCAAACTTCGTGCCATAAATTTTCCGTTCAAAATTCAAAATGCATATTATTCGCATTTTACTCACGTTTCGATCCCGTTTTTAAGCTCCGATTCCGAGGCTTTCGAAATGCGCCTCTTGCTTTACGATTTGAGATAATTCGAAGTACGCACGAAAAATGGGACGTTTTCGATTCCATTCGTCGAAGCCGTTCGTGATAAAAAGAGAACGGATCGCGCAACCTACCATTATGCTAACCGTCTTTATTCGATCGATCATCACTTACGTTTTTCTGTTGTTCATAATGCGCCTTATGGGCAAACGCCAATTATCCGAGTTGCAGCCCTTCGAATTCGTCATAACATTGATTGTTGCGGAACTCGCCTGCATCCCGATGTCGGACACTTCGATCCCGCTTTCTTATGGGATCATTCCGATGTTTACGATGTTTATCCTTCATATCGCGATCACGAAACTTGCGAGTAAAAATCATAAATTCAATCGGTTTTTGAACGGCGTACCCGTCGTCGTCATCTCGCCGAGCGGGATCGATCATCGCCTTCTCGACAAATTGGATATGAACGTGACCGACCTTTTGCACGCGCTTCGCGCGGCGGGTTACTTCTATCCGAGCGAGGTCGCGTACGCGATTATGGAGACGAACGGAACGCTCAGCGTCCTGCCGAAAAGCGCGTTCGCGCCCGTCACGCCGAACGATATGAAAGTCTCGGTGGACGCAAGCGAAATGCCCTACCCGATCATCTGCGAAGGCGCGACTTTCTCCGAAAACCTCGTGATCACGGGCGTAGGCGAAGACTCGATCCGCACGCTACTCGAACGGCACGGGATCCGAAAAAGCGACGTCCTTTTGCTGACTGTGGATAAAAACCGAGAAGTCTTTTTGCAACCCTATAAGGGAAAAGCCATTACGGGAGAAACGGTATGAGACGGCTGATCCTCGCCCTGTCCGTCCTCCTCTTGATCCTCGCCGCCGGGATCGCGGAACAGATCTGCATCGTCAGGATCTACGATAAAATGGGATCGAGCGCGAAAGAAGTAAAATGCGCCGTGGAAGCGGACGTTCGGACCGCGCTCCCCGCCGCGAAATCTTTGCAAGAAGAATGGCTCGGAAAGCGCAGTTTCCTTGAAGCGGTCACTCCGCATAACGAGACGAAAGAGATGGTTTTGAGGATCGCGGAGCTTATCGGATATATCGAAGCGGAGGACGATAAGTCCGCGACGGCGACTGCGGCGATCATCGTCGAAATGTGCGAAAACACCCCGCATATATTGGGTTTTCATTGGCAACACATTTTTTAATGAGATCATATAGGGCGCTTATGCTTCTCTACCGCATCGCTCTCGTCGATCATATACAAGCAGTATTCTCCCATCCGATCGCTTGCGGAGCGTTCGCCTAATCACTGCGCTCCGATCTCATTGGAAATAGCTATACCCGATTCCTCGTCGAGCCTCGCACTTGCAACCCTTCTGCACTTTTGCCGAAAATCAGCAATCTTAAAATCCGTTTACGGAGCGTTCGCCCGATCGCGGTTTTTTTTGTTTGATCGGAAAATCCGATAAATAAAAAGAAGTCCGACGCCGTCTGCGTCGGATCTCTTTTTAAGAAAGAATCTTTTTTAAGAATTCGCCCGTATAACTGCCGGGGACTTTCGCGACCTCTTCGGGGCTTCCCTCGGCAACGATCCTACCGCCGCCGTCGCCGCCGTCCGGTCCGAGATCGACGATATAATCCGCGACCTTGATCACGTCGAGATTATGCTCGATCACGAGGACGGTATTCCCGCTCTCGGTCAAGCGATTCAAAATCTTTATAAGTTTATCCACGTCGTAGCTGTGTAATCCCGTCGTGGGCTCATCCAAAATATAGACGGTCTTTCCCGTGCCGCGCTTCGAAAGCTCGGTCGCGAGTTTTACCCTCTGCGCTTCGCCGCCCGAAAGCTCCGTCGCGGGTTGTCCGAGCTTGATATAGCCGAGACCCACGTCGTAAAGCGTCTTGATTCGATTATAGATTTTCGGAATATTGCGGAAGAAATCGCAGGCTTCCTCGACCGTCATATCGAGGACTTCGGCGATATTTTTTCCTTTGTAACGGACTTCGAGGGTTTCGCGGTTATAGCGTTTCCCGCCGCAGACTTCGCAGGGAACGTAGACGTCGGGAAGGAAATTCATTTCGATGCGCATCACGCCGTCGCCCGAGCAATTCTCGCATCTGCCGCCCGGGACGTTGAAACTGAACCGCCCTGAAGAGTACCCCCGCTCTTTCGCGTCGGGAGAATGCGCGAAGAGATCGCGAATGTCGTTGAAAACGCCCGTATACGTCGCGGCGTTACTCCTCGGCGTGCGCCCGATCGGGGATTGATCGATATCGATGACCTTATCGAAATTCTCGATCCCGCGGATCTCCTTGCATTTTCCGTTTACGACTTTTTTCGCGCCGTTCAGCCTCTTCGTTAGTTCGGGATACAAAATCCCGCCGACCAAACTGCTCTTTCCGCTTCCGCTGACGCCCGTCACGCAGGTAAAGAGCCCGACGGGGATCTTTACGTCGATATTATGAAGGTTGTTTTCGCTCGCGCCGAGGACTTCCAAAAAGCGTCCGTCGGGCTTTCTTCTCTCTTTCGGAATTTCGATCTTCATCTCGCCCGAGAGATACTTGCCCGTGATCGAGCGAGGAGATTTTTGAATATCTTCGGGGGTTCCCGTCGCCACGACTTCGCCGCCGAGGACGCCCGCCATCGGACCGATATCGACGATATAATCCGCGCTTCGGATCGTGTCTTCGTCGTGTTCGACGACGATCAGGGTATTCCCGAGATCGCGTAGGCGTTTGAGCGCGGCGATAAGTTTCTCGTTATCCTTTTGATGGAGTCCGATGCTCGGCTCGTCCAAAACGTACAAAACGCCGACGAGTCCGCTTCCGATCTGCGTGGCGAGTCGGATGCGCTGAGATTCGCCGCCCGAAAGGGTCGCGGAAGAGCGCGAAAGCGTAAGGTATCCGAGCCCGACGTTGACCAAGAAATTGAGGCGCGCTTTGATCTCTTTCATCACTTGATTCGAGATCAGTTTTTCGCGATCGTTCAACGCGAGATCATCGAAAAAGATTTGCAGATCTTTTATGCTTTTATCGCATAATTCCGCAATATTTTTTTCTCCGAGCGTGACCGCGAGCGCTTCTTTTCTGAGGCGTTTGCCGCCGCAAGCCGCGCAGGGAACGACGCGCATCAAGCGTTCGTACTCGAATTTCATAAAGACGCTGTCCGTTTCGTCGTAGCGGCGATTGATCAAATTGACGATGCCTTCGTAGGTCGTTTTATGGCTTCCCGAGAACGCTTGCGTAACGTAGTCCACTTCGAAGACTTCGCCGTGATTTCCGTATAAAATGATATCGAGGATCTTTTTCGGGAGGTCTTTCATCGGCGTGTCGAGCGAAAAGCCGTACTTCTTCGCAAGCGCGCGCATCGTCTGCGCGACGGTCTTGGATTCCATACTCCAACCGATATTGTTGATCGCTCCGCCGTTCACGCTCTTATTCCAATCTTTGACGATCAGATCGACGTCCGCTTCGTAACGAAAACCGATGCCGTGGCAACTCGGACACGCGCCGAACGGAGAGTTGAAACTGAAAAAGCGCGGCGTCAGTTCTTCGATATTGACGTCGCAGTCCGGGCAGGCGTACTTCGTGTTATAGAGCGTCTCTTTGCCGTCCGTCTCTGCGACGACGATGCCGCCCGTCATTTTGAGCGCGATCTCCAAGCTATCCGTCAAGCGGCGTTCCGCGCCTTCTTTGATCTTCAATCGGTCGACGACGACGGAAATATGATGTTTGAGTTGTTTATCGAGCGCGGGGATCTCGTCGTCCGCCGAATAATCAGTCCCGTCGATAATGAAGCGCAAAAAGCCCTGTTTTTTATAGCCTTCGATCTGCCTGCCGTACTCGCCTTTCCTTCCGCGAACGACGGGCGCGAGGACGCGGACTTTCGCGCCTTCTCCCGCCGCCATAACGCTGTCCGTGATCTGGTCGATCGAGGTCTCTTTGATCTCTTTCCCGCAGTTCGGGCAGTGAGGAATGCCGATACGCGCGTATAAAAGACGCATAAAATCGTAGATCTCCGTCGTCGTCCCGACGGTGGATCTCGGGTTTCGACTCGTCGTCTTTTGGTCGATCGAGATCGCGGGCGAAAGCCCTTCGATATAGTCGACGTCCGGTTTATCCGCTCTGCCGATAAATTGGCGCGCGTAAGAAGAGAGACTTTCGACGTAACGCCTTTGCCCTTCGGCAAAGATCGTGTCGAACGCAAGCGAAGATTTCCCGCTTCCGGAAAGACCGGTAAAAACGGTCAGTTTGTTTTTCGGGATCGAAACGTCGATATTCTTTAAGTTGTTTTGACGCGCCCCTTTTATCGTTAAATTCTCGTCCATTTTCTATCGTCCTTTTCTCGCAGCCTGTAAGGCTTGCAGTTGCTCCCTGAGTTCGATCGCCGTTTCGAAATCCAGACTCGCCGCCGCCCGCTTCATCAAAGCGGTAACGAGCTCGATCTGCCTGTCCAGTTCCTTCGGCGCGAGTTTTTCTTTCGGCGCCGTTTCCTTGACGGGCTTGGAGATCTCGATCGTGTTTACGATCTTTTTAACGACGCTGCGCGGCGTGATATGATATTTTTCGTTATGCGCCGCCTGCGCTTTTCTTCTGCGCTCGGTCTCGCCGATCGCCTTTTTCATACTGTCCGTCATGACGTCCGCGTACATGACGACGCGACCGTCCACGTTTCTCGCCGCCCTGCCGATCGTCTGGACGAGAGAGGTCTCGCTTCGGAGAAACCCTTCTTTATCCGCGTCGAGAATCGCGATCAGCCCGACTTCGGGGATATCGAGACCCTCCCTCAAAAGGTTGATGCCGACGAGGACGTCGTACTCCCCGGAGCGAAGCGCGTTCACCGTCTTGATTCGTTCGAGCGTCACGATATCCGAATGCATATAGATCGCTTTTACGCCCTGCTCTTTGAGATAATCGGTTAGGTTTTCCGCCATACGCTTTGTCAAGGTCGTAACGAGAGTGCGATAGCCCGCCGCGGTCGTCTTTTTGATCTCGCCGAGGAGATCGTCGATCTGCCCTTCGATCGGTCTGACTTCGACGACGGGATCCAAAAGCCCCGTCGGGCGAATGAGTTGCTCCACGACCTGCCCCGCCCGTTCGAGTTCGTAAGGAGCGGGCGTCGCGGAGACGCAGATCATTTGCGGGACGCGATCCAAAAACTCGTCGAATTTCAGCGGGCGATTGTCATACGCCGCGGGAAGTCGGAATCCGTAATCCACGAGGTTTTGCTTTCTCGAACGGTCGCCGTTATACATCGCGCGGATCTGCGGAAGCGTCATATGGCTTTCGTCGATAAAGACGATGAAATCGTCCGGGAAGAAGTCGGTCAGCGTGTAAGGCGGCGTCCCGGGTTCTCTGCCGTCGAAATAACGGCTGTAATTCTCGATGCCGTTGCAATAGCCGACCTCGCGGATCATTTCGGTATCGTATAAGACGCGCTCGCGAATGCGTTGCGCTTCGATCATTTTCCCTTCTTCGATAAACTCTTTCTCGCGGACGAGCATATCCGCGTTGATTTTCGCGAGGATCTTTTCGGTGTCCGTTCCGATCATATAATGGCTCGCGGGAAAAATATTGACGTGCTTCAAAGAAAGCTTGGTTTTCCCCGTCAGGACGTCGAACTCCGTGATGCGGTCGATCGAATCGCCGAAGAATTCGACGCGAACCGCCGTCTCGGAAGAGCTGATCGGGAAGATATCGAGAACGTCCCCTTTCGCGCGAAAGGTTCCGCGGCGGAAATCGAGATCGGCGCGAAGGTATTGGATCCCGACGAGTTTTTTGATCACCTCGTCACGGTCCTTTTCATCCCCCTCGCGAAGGGAAACGGCGTGAGAATAGTATTCTTTCGGCGCGCCGAGCCCGTAGATGCAGGAGACGGAAGAGACGACGATCGTGTCGCGCCGCTCGCAAAGAGAAGCGGTCGCGGAGTGGCGAAGCTTATCGATCTCGTCGTTGATATCGAGTTCCTTTTCGATATAGGTATCGGTCGAAGGGACGTACGCTTCGGGCTGATAATAATCGTAATACGAGACGAAAAATTCGACGCGATTATGCGGAAAAAGCTCTCTGAATTCGTTGCAAAGCTGCGCGGCGAGCGTCTTGTTATGCGCGATCACGAGCGCGGGGCGATTGACCTTTTCGATGACGCTTGCCATCGTAAACGTCTTTCCGCTGCCCGTAACGCCGAGCAAGACCTGCGTGGTAAGACCGTCTTCCACGCCCTCCGCGAGTTTCTCGATCGCCTGCGGTTGATCGCCGCAAGGCTTAAAGGGGCTGACAAGTTTGAAATCCATTATTATTATTTGATCGCGTTGACGATAAGCGTAATAAGAGGTTTGAGCGCGGCGGCGAGCGCGACGCCGAGGATTGTCAGAATGATCTTCCAGACGATGCTGGAACGGCGGGCGCGAAGCCTTTGCTCCTCGCTGCGCTGAAACGCGAATCCCTTTTTCAGAAGGGTGACGCAATAATAAAAGTCGCCTTTTTTATCCGATTCGACGAGATCGATATACTCGTCGTATACCAAAGCGCGCATCGTGGGTTCGAGGTCTTCCGCCTTGAAATCCAAAGAATACGGGATACCGATCATGATATCCACCGGACGGATCAAGCACATACCCTTGTTCTTCGTCGTTTTCTTGTAAATCACGCGCATCAAAGCGCTCTCTTTCTTGTTCAGCATAGTTTCTTAAAAATCAAGATCATAAAGATCAGGTTTACGATGACAGCGCCGAGCGCGGATCCGAAAAGCGCGGCGAAAAACACCTTTTTCGGACTGATCGAAGTTTTTTTCTTTTCCTCTTCCGACGGCGCGGGAGCTTCGGGAGTCGCGTTGATCAAAGAACGCGTCGTTCTGGCTTTTTCGCGGCTCTCCGCAAGCGCGATGCGATCTTCGAGCTCCGCGATCAGATCCTGCTGTTTGCGGCTCTCCTCTTTCGCGCTTTCGAGGGCGGCTTTCTTCTTTTCTTTGTCCTTGCCGTCGCCCGCCTCGTCAAAAGACGCCTGCGCCTTACGGACTTTTTCTTCGCTTTCTTTTTGCAGTCGCTCTTTCTTTTCTTCGAGCGCGATACGCTCCTGCCGATCCTCTTCCGCGGCTTGAAGCTCTTTTTTATAGGAAAGAATCTCGGGCTCTTCGGCTACGATCTGCGCAAGACGCTCGCGCGACTGCTTGATCAAAGCGCGACCTTTCGTTCGCATCGCGACGCAATACTCTTCGTTATCCGCGTATTTGAGATCGATGAGCCCGTCCGCCACGAGGACTTCGAGGATCTCCGTGAGTTCATCGGGCTGAAAAGTATGATAAGAAATACGGGAAGTGATCTCTTCCGCTTCCAGAATGCGATACCCTTCGCCTTCGCAAAGGTCGAAAAGCGCGTCCATAACTTTGATCGAAATATCGTTCATCTCTCACCTACCGAATACTTTCGCCTGATAATATATTTATTATACACGCTCTCTTAATAAATTGCAACACAAAAAGTTTCGCTTGGCGAATGCGAAAAAACGCCCGAATCTTCCGAGCGTTTGAAAAAAATCATTCTATCCGCGATCCGAGAGATTATTCTTTCGAAAAAGCGAGCGCGAGTTCTTCGACCTTTCCCGCGCCGAGGATCAACACGGTATCTTGCCCTTTCGCCGAGCGATCGAGCATCGTTTTTACGTCGTCGTAACGGGAAAAACAGTACATCTCTCGGGCGTTGCACGCGCAGAAAAGATCCTTCGATCCGACTCCCATATCCGCCGTTTCGCGCGCGGCGTAAGTCGGAAGCAAGATCAGGACGTCCGCGCCGGACAAAACGCGTCGGAATTCGTCGAACAGAATCCGCGTCCGAGAATAGGTATGCGGCTCGAAGACGACGAAAAGCCGCCCTTTCCCTTCTTCCCGAGCGACCCGCATCACCGCTTCGATCTCGCTCGGATGGTGCGCGTAATCGTGGATCACGGCGGCGCCGCCGAGCGTCGACCCCATTCTTTCGTATCGCCGCTTTACGCCGAGAAAAGCGGCGAGTCCCATTCGAACCGCGTCCTCTTCCACTCCGATTTTCAAGGAAACGAAGGCGGCGATCGCGGCGTTATACAGATTATGCCGCCCTTTCAGCGGCGTCATAAAACGGCGATCGGGTTCGCCTTTGACCTTCAAAACGAACTCGCCTTCTTCAAGCGGCTCGAAGGAAAAATCTTCCCCGTACTTATAGGCGGTCGCTTCGTCATATGCGCAATCGTCGATATGAGAAGACACGCCCTCTCCGAGGACAGCGATTCCCCCGCGCTTTACGTTTCGGACGAATTTCGAAAAGGAGCGATAAACGCTTTTTTCGTCGGAAAAAAAATCGCCGTGATCGAGTTCCGCATTTAGGACGACGGCCACGTCGGGCGTAAGCGACAAAAAGGAATCCTTATACTCGCACGCCTCGGTCACGAAGACTTCGCTTCCGGAAAGGAAAACGGTATCGTTGAAATTGCGGACGACGCCGCCGATATGCGCGGAGAAAGGTCTTTTACTCGCCGCAAGACAGCAAGCGATCATCGCGCTGACCGTCGTCTTTCCGTGCGTTCCCGCGACTGCCACCGTTTTTTCGAAAAGCGCGCATATTTCGGAGAGAAATCGAGAGCGCGAAATCGCTTTTTCTCCCGCCGCGACGCGCTCGGGATCGCTCGTTTTGATCGCCGCCGTACAGACGACGAGATCCGCGCGCTCCGAAAAGGAAGGATTCGATCCGACGTACACTTTATAGCCTTGCTTTTTGAGTTCGAGAAAGCGTTCCGACTCGACTTGATCGCTTCCCGTAGTCTCCGCGCCGAGCCTTGCGGCGATCTTGATCAACGCGCTCATACTGATCCCGCCGACCCCGATAAAATGGATCTTCTTACCTTCGAAAAGATTTCGCATACTACTGTATATGCCGAAGGTCGGGAAAGTGTCAAAAACAAAAAAAAACGAAAAAACGGCTGCCGAACGCCGCATAAAAAAAGTTTCGCAAGCAAAAAGTATGCGAAACTCATTTTTCAATAAGATCGAAAAGGTAAAAACTTACTCGGCGTCCAGCTGCTCTTGATAAGCGCGCAAAACGGAATCGGAGATCAACGCTCTCGCTTCCGGATTGATCGGATGCGCGATATCCTTAAATTCTCCCTCGGGCGTCTTCCTGCTCGGCATCGCGATGAACGGACCGTTATTTCCGTCGATGATCTTAATGTCGTGCACGGCGAAGCAGCCGTCTATCGTGATCGATGCGACGGCTTTGAGTTTTCCGTTGTCGCTTTTGGCAAGTCTGACTCTGACATCTGTTATATTCATAAAGCACCGCCTTTTGGTTATATAGATAGTATATCACGAAAGAGTCCGCGTGTCAATACTGAATTTTTCGCTCACAAAATGCGGATAAATAGGACTTTTTTAATTTCGTCCGATCGGCGCGCGCTTCGACGCGATCTTGTCGAGTAAGGCGTAATCTTTTTTCCCGATCTCCGTTTTCGGCATCTCTTTCAAAAAGACGATTTCAGACGGAAACGCATAGCGGATAACGTTCTGAGACAGGACCTCGCGGATCTTTTGCGCTTTAATCTCTTCCGAATATTCGGAATCATCCGTGCAAAACAAAGCAATTTTCGTTTTTCCGTTTTCCGTATAACCGACCGCCGCTGCGTCCGTCAAAAAGCCGACGTCCATCGCCGCGCGTTCGATCTCCACGGGATAGACGTTCATTCCCCCGATGACGATCACGCGCTTCTTTCTGCCGGTAAAAAAGAAGAAGCCTTCTTCGTCTCGATAGCCGAGATCTCCCGTCAAAAGAAACTCCGATCTCGTATCGCTCGATCCGAGATACCCTTCCATCATGCAATCGGTCGAGACCGCGATCTCTCCGATCTCGCCGCTTTTCGCTTCCGATCCGTCCTCGCGGACGATGCGAATCTTCGCATCGACGGGCTTTCCGATCGATCCGAGCTTATCTTCTCCTTTGGAGCAAGCGGCGCAAACGGAGACCGTCTCCGCGAGCCCGTAGCCTTGATACAGTCGGCTTTCCGATCCCGCCCTCATCGCGCGTTCGTCATAGCGCGCTTTGAGTTTTTCGGGAAGAGAATCGCCGCCCGAAAACGCAAGGACCATATTTCCGATCCCTTTTAAATAGTCCTTGTTTTCCAAGAGTTTTCGAAACATATTCGGGACGCCGAGAATGATCGAAACTTTTCCCTTTTTGACGTATTTCGCTGACTTTTTTACGTCAAAGTACGGAAGAATGACGCCCTCCGCGCCGCCCGACACCGCGCCGTGCAAAGAGGACGACAGCCCGAAACCGTGATAAAACGGCAAGACGAGCAAAACGCCTTCCGAAGCAAGCGGGATCTTCGCGAGCGAGACGGTCGCTTCCGCGTTTTTATTGAAAGCGGCGTTCGTGATCCGAAGGATCTTCGGCTCCCCCGTCGTCCCGCCGGAAGGAAGATACAACGCGACGTCTTCGCCTCTCGATTCGGCGTTTTCCACACGCGCTTCCCCGATGGCGGAATAAGGATAGGTCGGTTTTTCGAAGTTTCTTGCGAAGAATTTCAGAAACCCTCGCTTTACGGGCGAGAAGTACCCGACGAGATTGCAGGTGATCCGCTTGACGGGAAGCTCCTTTCCGAATCCGACGCGGCAGATCAAGAAGGACGCGCCCGCTTCTTTCAGTTCCTTTTCCAGAGCGTGCGTCGGAAGCAGAGGATGCGTAACGAAAACCGTTGCGCCGATCTTATTGAGCGCATAGATCGAAAAGACGCATTCGGGGCTGTTCGGCAGATTGATCGCCACGACGTCGCCTTTCTTGACGCCGAGCCGCGAAAAAGCATCCGCGACGCCGTTTACGCGCGCGGCGACTTCCTTTCCCGCGAACGTTCGCCCGTAAAAGGAAAGGCACCGCTCCGAAGAAAGCACGCGGCTGATAAAATATTCGTAAAATGATAGGTTAACGTCCGACATATCGAGTCCTTTTTCGGCGTATCGCCGTTTGCTTATTCTTTCTCTTCGTCCTCTTCCGACGGTTGGATCAGCGTCACCGAATCAAGAATCTCGATCGAATTCGAATCTTCCGATCCTTCCAAACGTTTCGTTAAGATCTCGGTTTCCTCGGCGGCGTTCGGCTCCTCTCCGAAAGAGATCTCTATCTCTTCCCTCTCGGGCGAGTCCGCATTCGAGAAATCGTCCCAATTCTTGCTCTCCTCTTCGGGAACGACGACTTCCGCCGCGCTCGTATCGAAGCTCGGAGCGAATTTACGGAAGAAGAAATACCGCGCGACGGCGTAGGTCAAGAATCCGAGAAAGAATCCGCCCGTAACGTCCGAAAGGAAATGCGCGCCGATCACGATGCGGGAATACGCCATAATAAAGACGTACAGCGCGGAAATAAAGGCGATCCGTCTTTCCCTGCCCGCATCCCCCGGAAGGACGTCGACGATCGCGCAGAAGATAAAGAGATTGGTCGCGGCGCAAACGTGCGACGAGGGGAAGGAATGCATTCCGTGGGAAGTAAAGAGGTTCTTCAAAGAAGAGGTAAACCCGTTGATTTTGTACCACGGAGTAAATGCGGCAAACGAACCGGCGGACGCCATCTCGTAATAGCGCGGACGGCTCCAAATGAATTTCAGGACGTTTGAGGCAAGAAGCGTGGAGATCACGCAGACGACGGATCCGAAGATCAATAAAAGAAGCAGCGGCTTCTTTTTATCCTCTCCCACCTTGCGAAGCGCAAGAAAAGTCAGCGGCGTCAAGACAACCGCCGCTCCGATCGCGACAAGCAAACGATAGACAAAGGATTCGAGATAAGTCTCGCTTGCGAAAAAACCGAAAACGAGATAGGACGCGGTTACCGCGCCGACGCAAATCAGCCGCTTGAAAAAGAGCGCGCTCTTTTTCTCATCGAGCGAGAAAAACAGCATCGCAAACGTCGCGGCGACGATCACGAAGGGCGGGAACGTCCCGACGCTTTCAAAGACCTTCGCCATCACGTTATCGGGCTGAAAGAGCGCGTCGGAAAGCTTCATATCGAAAATCCCTCCGAGGACGAACAGCACCGTTACGAGCAGAAAAACGCAAAAATAGGTAATTTTCTTTTCTTTTGTCATTGGTTTACTCCTCTTTAACAGAAGGCAAAGAGCCATTCTGAATATTCCATATTTCGCTATCGAACCCGTCGTAGATCGCGCTTTCGTAGAAATCGGAAACGGCGGCGAGTTTCGCGTTTACGCCGACGTTATCCAAATTCTCGCGAACGAAGACGTCCACGCCGTTCAGATAATAGCAATCGCGAATGACGCCGGTATCCGCGTCACCCTCTTCGCCCGTCCGGAAGATCTTGCCCACAAGCCCCGCCTGCTCACTCGAAACGGTGGCGAGAGAATAGACGTCGACGATATGCGACGACTCCGTAAAGGAGAACGCCCCGACCGCGCCGCCGATCAGGTTTCCTTTCAGTTTGACCGCGCCGATCACCGCGCGCTCCGCCTTTTCCGTAAGGATGCCGGCAAGACCGCCCACTATGAACTGAGGTTCTGACGACTCGATCGAGCAGTTTCCGCTTACTTCCGCGTCATAGATCTCCGTTCCCATGCCGGCCACGCCGCCGAAGGCGACGTAAAGCCGATTGCTATCGATCGCGCACTCCGCCGAGACTGTTTGTACGCTCGCCCGAACGCGGGAAACGATTCCGAAGGAAACGCCCACGATCCCACCCGAAGCGCAAAGCAAATCGAAATCTTGCGTACCGAAAATCGTCTCTTCCAAAACCGACTCGTCGGCGGAAGAAAATGCGTAAACGGAATCAGAAGAAACGAACGTGGTTTCGATCAAACCGTTCGCCTCGCCGACCGCGCCGCCCGCATACGCTATGCCTCGGGAACTCGCACTGACCAAAGCGGAAGAATCCGAACGGGAAAGCTTACCGTACGAAACGCCGATGATTCCGCCGACGACGACGTGATCTCCTTCCGCGGTGATACCCCCGCCCGAAACGGAGACCTCATCAATCTCGCCGTAATTCGTTCCGACCGCGCCGCCCGCGATCAACTCGGCGGCGTTCAAAACCATAGTTGCATCTACGGTGGAATTCTTTATATCCGCAGACGAGATCGCGGCGATGGCACCGACGGTCAAATCGGATGCGGTAGCAGTCAAATCAAGATTGACCGTGAAAAATTGACAGAATTCGCCTTCCGAAAGCGAATTGATCGATCCGATCGCACCGAAGACGACTTTTCGAGAGGACGAAATCGTAACGGTCGAGAAGATGCTTATGCAGTCGAGGTTCGTTCCCGTCGACTTCGCCGCAACGATTCCGATCGTCGCGTCCGCGCTTGCCGACATAGTCACCGAAGGCGCGTTAATCCTGACGTTCTGGATCGAAGCGTCCTCAAAGGTTTGCCCGAATAAAAGTCCGAACGTCGATTCGTCGTCCAACGTCACGTTTACGGCATTGAACGTGATCTCAGAATTGATCAAATCGAAACTCGAAGCGCTCGATGCGAACAAACCGTAATTACCGTGCGCCGTGATCTCGCCGACGTTCAAAACGAAAGAAACGTCCGAGATCTCACCGATAAGGACATCGAATAAATTCGTTCCTTGCAAAGTAACGGTAACGGAACCGCTGCCCGACAAGTATCCGTTCAGGGAGAACGGCTCGGAAATCGTTCCTTCGAGATCTTGATCCAAGACGTAATGCGCGCCCGCGTTCCGACCCAGCTTTTTCAGATCGGCGAAAGACGCGACGACGTAGGGATCCGACCGCGTCCCGCTGCCCGAATCAAAGCCTCCGAAGGTCGCCAACGAGATGTCTACACGGACGACTTGGTCGTACAAATTCGTTATAACGAGAGTTCCTTCGCCCGCCGCGGTAAAGATCAAATTGCGCCCCGAAACGGAAGCGTTCGAACCTTCATAGTCGAAGCGAACGATCTTCGCGATCGCGTCGTCCGAAGTGATCAAAACGGAGTCGTCCAAATCGATCGAAACGACGTCGTCGAGTTCAAGGGCGGTCAACGCCGTGTTATCCTCTGCCGAAAGAACGGAGAAATCCGAATCTTTCGAGAGGAACAGCGAATAATCGACCGGCGCGTACATAAGCCCGCTGACGAATCCTTCGATCGAAGAGACCGCCGCACGGAACGCGCCGACGCCGTACTTCGTTACGCCGGAAACTTCGGGGATCGTTACGGAGAACGCCGCATCGTCCAAAACCATAACGTTCGTATAGGTCGCGGTCCCTGCCGCCGCCAAAGCGGGAACGGTATATCCTTCGACCGCGAGGATCAAAGCCGCGTCGGACAAGGAGCAACCGTCGGACGAAAGCGCGAATCCCGCGGCGGTCAGAGAATCCGCCGAATTCTTTTCCACAGAGAGGACGGAAAGCACTTTCGAGAAGGACGAGGAAATCGCTTCGTTGACGAGCGCATAGCGCGCGTCGCCTTGATTTTCGCCGTTTAAGCGGAATTGAACGTTACTCGCCGTAACGCCGTCCGCCCTGCCCGCGAGATACGCCGAAACAGAGCTTCGAGAATAGACCTTGACCAGCAGGGAAACGTTCGAAAGCGTGCCGCCCGAAACCGTTTTGAACGCCGCGAACGACGCCTCGTCCGAAAGAGAAATCTCGATCGTCAGATCGGTAAACGCGCTGTCTTCCGCGCTCTCCGCGATCGAGACTTCGCCCGACCCGGATCCCTTGATCGACACGTTTTCCACCGTCGCATTATAAACGACCTTCCCGAGGATCGGTCCGCTCCAAGCGTCGCCGCCGACCAGGTTCAGATTCTTCACCGTTCCGCCGTCGATAAATCCGAAGATGCCGTTTTCGGGGATCTCGGGAGCGACAAAGGTCGCGCCGTCGAAATCGATCGTTCCGCGGAAAGGCGCGCTCGAAGTAAAGAGCGCGGGGAACGCAAAGGACGAGATCTCGCCGCTTCCCGCATCCCATTTGAAATGCGCCGTGGGATTGGCGTCGAGAACGGATTTCATATTTTTGTAATAACGGGATTCTTTGATGAGATACGGAGATTCCGGCGTTCCTTCTCCTTCGAACGCTCCGAAACCGGATGCCGAATAAGGAACTTCGAACGCTTTTACGCCACCCGAAAGATAGCCGTACAAAACGCCGTCGGCATTGTCGATGACCTCCGCCGTCCCGTTCGTGATCGAAAGCGCGTCGCCGCCGTCTACCCAAGCGACGGAAGGCGCGATGCCCGAAACGAATTTCGGAAGAATGGAATACAAATCCACGGTCGCCGTCAAATCGATTTTCGAAAGACGCTCGATTTGCCGTTGCGGAGCGACGACTGCGCCTAAGGCCTTAATATACGGATAGCGATCGTTCTCGACTTCCAAATCCGTATTAAAATCATCGCCGACGTAGCCGTAAGAAAGATTGGCGATCGTGTGATCGAGATAGCCCGCGTCAACGGCGGGCAGATCCCCGAGCGACGCGTCGATCACGAAGGAAAACGCGCGACAATTTACGAGCGTTCTCGCGATCGAATATTCGTTTGCGACGCCCGCAAAGTACACGGTTTCAACGATGACGTTGGTCGCAGAGTAGAAGAGACCCGCACCGATATGGACGAAAGAAACGGTCGAATAGCTCCGCCTTACACTTGAACCCTCACCTTCCGCAAAGAACCCGCCCGCCGTGCCGTCCGTGCAATCGATCGAAAGATGGGAAGAGGACTCGCTGATCGTAGCGTTTTCCGTCGTCCCGACGATACCTCCTATCTTTCCGTTCGCGACGATCGAGCCGTCCGCGCGGCTGAGACAGATATCGCCGCTATGTTCGCCGGAAATTCCTCCGACCGTTGCGTTGACGCTCGCTGCGCCGCGCAAATCGATCACAGATCTCACGCCTTCGATAGATCCTTCGTTTTTCGCAGACGCGCCGCCCGCGATCAAATTCCCGTCGCCCGTGGCGGTGAGCGAGAGTTCGTTCGGGCTGTTATTCATAAGCAGTTTTTCGCCGTACAAAACCGAAGCCGCTATACCGCCGATCTCGCTATCCGAATATTCGGCGGTACTGACGTTCGCGCGAACGAAAATCGCGCTGTCCTCGATCGCCAAGGTTTTCGATTCATAAGTAACGCCGCCGAAATATCCGCGCCCTTGAAGGATACACTCGAAAGGCGCGCTCTTCGATCCGACGGAAAGATTTTTCGCCTCGCCGCCGAGGGTGTAAGTCGCAGCGCCGATCTCATTTTCCGACGCTTCCGAAGAGATCGACCCGGAGATCGAAACGTTTCCGATTCTTTCGGAAACCGAGCGAGCGAGTCCGCCGCAAACGAAATGAGAAAGTTTACCGACGGTCACGCGACAGGATTCGACCGAGACGTTTTCGATATCTCGGACGGTATCGACCAATCCGAAGAATTCGATCGACCCGGCATCCTCTTCGCTGAAAGGAGTAAAGACGAATTCGACGGAGCGAAGAATACCCGTCGCCGTGCCGGAAGCGATATTCTCTACGCCGCCGACCACGAGCGCGTCCAAAGAAGAAACGGAAATCGTGGCGTCGTGATAAGAAATGCCGGAAACGGAATCCGCGCTTCCCGTAAAACCGACGACTTTGGTCGAGTCGCGAACGGAAAGGGACAGCGAAGAAGAAACGTCGCGAAGCGCCATTACGGACGGAGCCACGCCATACGTTTCGCAACCTTTAACGGAAAGCGTTCCGGAAAGCGCGAGATCGGAAACGGAAGCGCGCGGCATATCCGCGGCAAACGCCGCCGCCACGCCCTCGCCTTCGACCGAAGCGCGCAACGCCAAAGAGGAATTCCCCGTCTTGGCTAAGGATCCGACGGAAGCGAACGCGCCGCCGAATATGACTTCTTCCGCTTTTACCGCGCCTTCCAAACGGACGCCGGAGATCGAGACGTTCGCCGTTCCCGCTTCGCAAGCGAGAGCACCGACCGACGCTTTGCGCGCGTCGAGATCGAGCGTAAAGACGTAATCGTGCGCGTCGATCGTGACGTCGTTTTTACAAAGAACGCCGCCGATCAAGACCTCGCCGCATTCCGAAGCGCGAACGGTCAAAGAACCGGAAACGTCCGTTTTTCCGTCCGCAGTCAGGCTGACGCCGCCGACTTCCGCATAATCGACGGAGGAAAGCTCGATCGAGCCGAACAGACGGACTTCGCCGCCTGCGCCATACGTCGACACGCCGCCGACGCGCGCATTTCCCGTCCTTCCGCCGTCGACCGAAATCATGACGTTAAAGGAGCCGCTCAGCCCGACTTCGTCGTAAATCGTGACGCCGCCGACGGTCGCGTCTTTCGAAGCGACCGTTAAGGACGCCGCGCATTCGGAATCTTTCCAAGCGTTTTCGTTCTTCAATCGTTCGGTCACCCCCGCGAGGATGACGCGCGCGGGCGCGCTGACTTCGAATTGAGAGGTCAGAGAAACGCCATTTGCCGCAAAATCACCGTTTCGGGACAAGCCGAAAACCTCCGCGGAGGTCGCGGTCGCATTCAAACCGCCTCCGATCGAACAGTCTTCGAGTTTCGCTCCGCCGACGGAAATTCCGACGTACGAAACGGAATCGCCCTCGACGACGAAAGAAGAATCGAAAACGGTGTCTTTCGCTTCGACTTCCCCGTCGTACGAGCCTCCCGCGAGATAGGCTTCTTCCTCCGCGACGATCGAAACGCCGAGCGTCAACTCGCAATCATTTAATTGCGTCTTGCCTTGCGAAGCGACTGTGCTCAAAGAAACGACGTTCGCCGAAGCGGACAAAACGCCCGAGAATTTTACGCCGTCGAAAACCGCGTTTGCGGAATACGCCGCACAGGCGAATCGAACGATGTCTCCCGAGACGGAGAAATCCGAGAAGGCGATCTCACCGCCCGTGACGGCAAGATCGGTCGCCTGATACGCAAGGACGCCGAACGCGCCGCTCGACGCCGTGCGACCGCTGCCCGCGATTTTGAAAGAAACGTTTTCGAATTCCGCGCCGCGGATCTCCTTTGCAAGCAAACCGTTTTGTTCGAAAGAAACCGCGTTCGCGATGATCTCGATCGCCATATTTTCGAGTTTCGCACCGCGAATCACGTTAAAAAGCGGAGCGGACAAACGAAGGTTTTTCAAAGTCGCCCCGTTTCCGTCGATCTTTCCCGCAAAGACGAGGAGAGAAAGCGCGTCGACCCGAACGCCCGTAAAATCGTAAACGTCCGCAGACAGACGGAAGTACGCGTCCGGATGCTCCGCGAGAAGCGAGGCGAGCTCCGCCGCCGAAGAAGGCGCGTACGGTTTCAAAGCCGTGCCGTAGTCTCCGTCCGTCTTAACGTAGACGGCTTCTTCCGAGAGGGCAGATTCGACCAAAAATTCGGAATACGTCTTGCTCTTCAACGCGAGCGTGTAGACGCCGTCCGTCTTGATATAATTGGAAAGCATGACCGAAGTTTCCCGCGCGTCCAAGGACGTGACGACGGCGCCGTTCGCATACAAATCGTAAAAAGATGCGTTGGCGGCGGGCACAAAGGTCAAAATACCCGACGTGATTTTCAGCGCGGTAGGCGCGTCTGCTCTTTTGGGGGTGCGGAAGACAAGTTCTTTCGAGAGGAACGAGATTCCTTCTTGATATTTCGCGTAGACGCGCGCGGAGTGGACGCCCGCAGGGATGGCGTCGGAATAAAAGTTTTGCGTAACTTCGATCTTTTCGCCGTCGAGGATCAAGCCGTAGCCTTCGGCGTTCGGAAGCGCGGTCCAAGTCAACCCGGACGCGCCGAACGCAAGCCCGTCGACCGAATGCACGGCGACGATTTGCGGATCCGAGCAAACGAATATCTCGTTCGTCGAAGCCGAACTTTCAAACAGCGCGTTCGAAGAAAGCGCGCGGACGGATACCGCCGCTCCCTCCTCTATGAGCGCGAGCGCGCTCGCGGCTTTCGTCTTCCCGCTTTCGTTAAGATCCTCGCCGAGCATTTGCGTTTCGGACAAAGTAAATTCGACGCCCGACACGTCGTATTCGACGGCTTGATCTCCGCGAGAGATCGTGATGCGATAAGAACCCGCGTTTTCGACCGCTTCGTATTTTACGGAAAGAGTCCCTTCGTCAAAGGACGCGTCGAAAGCTTCGGGGGCGGATAAAGGCGTATAGACGACGCCCGTCTTTTCGACGTAAAAGACGAGTTCGCCCGAATAAGAAGACGCGGCGTAATAGACGTCGTCGCCGTCCGTGCGAACGCGGATCTTATGCTCTCCGACCGCCGTCGAGACGGGGATCGCGTAGGTTTCGTACACCGTCCGAACGAAAGTCGTCCCGTCCACTTCGACGACGTACGCGCTCTTCAAATCGCGCGCATTCCAAGACAGCTCGAACGCCGTCTTGCTCTCGTTCGGCGCGATCGAAAGCCCGTCCGGAGCCGCGTCCGCGATCGGGAAAGACATATCCGCCGAAAAATCCGAAGGAGCGTACAGCCCGTTATTGCTGATAAGGCGCATACGATAATTCGTCTTGTTTCCGTTCAGCTCGGGCGCGAACGACATTTTGGTCTTTCCGTCGTCCGCGGGAATGGTCGCGACGGGAAGCGCGCCGGCGTCCTTATAGATCTCGTAGGAGACGGCGGAAGCGGAATAACGATTCGTCCAAACGATGGTTTTGTCGCTCGGATCGAAAGAAAGTTCGACGGGAGAAAGCTTTTTCAAAGGGGCTTTTCCGTCTTTAACGGTGACGGCGTAGGTCGCGCTGACCTTACTGGAAGCGTACGTCACGCCGTCGCCGAGGGTTTGCATTTGGATATAGTACGTTCCGTCCGAACGGAAAGTAAGATCGAAATAGGTGGAATTCTTGGGCGCGGTAACGGATTTTCCGTCGTAATAGATCTTATATCCGTTATTGTTCAAAACAGAATTCCACAAAAGGCGATTCGCCGTCATCGAAATGCCGTACGGCGCGGACAGCTGCGGCAACAGTTCGGAAGATTGTGTGCGAGCGTAAGTCAAGATCGGAGAGAACGCGCCTCGCCCTTCCGTCGTCACGGCGCGAACGGAGATCTCGTGATCCTCGTAATCGAAGATCGTAAGTTCGAAAGACTCCTCGTCGGAAGGAAAGATCTCGTCGTCCACCTTGACCTCGTAACCGATCGCGCCTTGAACGCTCGACCAAGTCAGGACTTCGTTCGAAACGGAAAGATCATCGGGAACGCCGATCGACGGACCCGACGATTTTTTACAACCGACGAACGTAAGGATCAAAAGGACGAAAACCGTAATCGCAAGCAATAATTTACACTTTTTCATACCGCACCTCGCACCTTTTGATTGTATCATAGCGTGCGCGCGTTTACAAGATGCTTAATTATAATTTAATAAAACCAACCGTCTATTTGTGCTTTACGCGGAAGAAGCCGATTTTTACGCGCAAATTTCTCCCGAAAAACATATAATGCAAAAAAAACAAAGGAGATTTTTATGAACGAAGAAATCAAGCGAAACGGAGAAGCCGCCGTCCTTCCGATCCGAAAGCTCACGCTGACGAACGAGTGTTTTCGGCGGGAGATTCGGACGGGAGCGTACGCGCAGATCACCGTCATGAGGATCCCCGTCGGAGGAGAAATCGGGCTCGAAATCCACGAAGATCTCGATCAAATCCTCGTGATCGAATACGGCGTGGGATCGGTCTACGCAGGGAAAGAAAAGAAAGAAGTCGCCTTCATCGGAGAAGCGGACGGAAGTTCCGCCGTCTTCATTCCCGCGGGAACGTACCATAACGTCGTCAATCGAAGAAACGTCCCCCTGCTGCTCTTTTCCGTCTACGCGCCGCCCAAACACCCGATCGGCACGATCCACCGAACCAAGCTCGACGCCGATCTCGCGGAAGACGAAACCTGATTTTCCCTCCGTTTTTCCCGAAACGACCGCATAATTCCGAAAAACCGCGCGAGATGATCGCGCGGTTTTTCTCGCGTTTTTTCCATCATTCCGTTATACCCTCTTGATTTAGCGATAAAATGGTGATAGAATAAAAAAGCAATTTCGAAAAAACGCAAAAAAGGAGTATCTATGAAATACATAATCAAAAATAAGATCATGTCCATCGGCGCGGGCAGCACCGTTCGCGATGAAGCCGGAAACGACCTTTTCTTCGTCAAAGGAAAAGTCTTCACCTTTACGAAGAAAAAATTCCTCCGCACGATGAATAAAGAGGTGCTTTACACCATTCAAAACAAATTCCTTTACTTCTTCCTCCCGAAAGTCTTTATCAAAGACGCCGACGGAAACAATATCTTGATGATCAAGAAAAAGAGTTTCTTCTCTTTCAAGCAAAACTTCGAGATCATCCCCGCCGAAGGCAAAGAAGATCTGAACGTTGAGATCCAAGGCGATATCATCGGCTGGAACTACGATATTTTGGAAAACGGCATCGCCGTCGCCCATATCAGAAGAAACTTCAATTTGATCAAAGATTCCTTTACGCTCGAAACCGATATGGAAGACAAAGCCGCTTTCTACATCGCGTTCGTTATCGCTCTCGACAATTACTTCGACGCGCTCAGCCAAGATTACAGATAATGGATCCGACCTTTCCTCCTCTGAAAAGGATCGGTCAACAGCTTACCGACGAAGAATGCTCCGAACTCTTATCGAAAGAGACGCGGGGCGTTCTTTCTTTGCGCGGGACGAACGGCTATCCCTACGCCTTCCCCATCAACTTTTATTTCGAGAAAGAAGAAAATAGGATCATTTTCCACTGCGGAAAAGAAGGTTATAAGCTCGACTGCATCCAAGCAGATCCGCGCGCCGCGTTCACCGTCACCGAGCAGGGAGAGAAAAAGGAAGGGAATTGGTGGTACACCGCGCGAAGCGTAATCGCCTTCGGAAAGATCGAGATCCTTTCGGATCCCGCTCGAATCGCGGATCTTTCGAGAAAACTCAGCGCGAAGTTTACGAGCGACGAAGCCTACGTCGAGCGGGAGATCAGTCTCTACCTTCCGAAAACGATCTGCCTTTCCCTTTCGATCGAGCATCTCTCGGGAAAACGCGTAAAAGAGAAATAGTCGATCCGTCCGAACATCGGCAAACGGCGGCGAGATCCTTTAAGGATTTCGCCTTTTTTCGTATATTCTCCGAAAGATCGGGCGATAATGCAAAGAGCCGCCGAATCGCGGCGCAAGGAGGATACATGGAAAAAGAAAATCATTGTGTAAAAAAGTACTTTGCGGAAATGCTCGGGACGATGTTCCTCGTGCTGTTCGGCTGCGGCGTGGCGGTTTGGACGGGAGCGAACGTCGTGGCGACCGCCCTCGCCTTCGGATTGACAATCGTGGCGATGAGCTTTTGCGTGGGGAACGCTTCGGGCGCGCACCTGAATCCCGCCGTTTCCTTTTCCCTTCTTCTCGCAAAACGGCTTTCCTTTAAGGATTTCATCGGTTACGTTTGTTCCCAACTCATCGGCGCGGCGATAGCCTGCCTGCTTTTGCTTCTCTTCTTCGGAAGAAACCAAAGCTACGGCGCGAACGTGATCCAATCCGCAATCTCCGGGCATTACGGGGCGGGCGGCGCGGTCGTCGTCGCGCTCGTCGCGGAGACGGTCTTGACCTTCGCATTTACGCTCTCCGTCCTCGGCGTCACGAGCAAGACGGAGAATAAGGGCGTGATCGGATTCGTGATCGGACTCGCCTTGACCCTCGTCCATCTGCTCGGGATCGGTTTGACGGGGACTTCGGTCAACCCCGCGCGTAGCTTGATCCCCGCCTTTTTCGCGGGCGGAGAAGCGCTTCGTGAAGTTTGGATCTATATTGTCGGTCCGCTCCTCGGCGCGGCGTTCGCCGCTCTTTGCTACGCCTTCTTGGACGACACGAAGAAACACGAACTTTCGGAAAATCGCGCGTACTGACGGACCAAGCGGAAACGCAAATTCACGAAAAGCCGCCGGAAATCATATTGCATTTATGCAATATTCCACTTGTTTATAATAACAAAATAAAACGAAACAAAAAATATCGGATCTTTCGGGCGTTTTCCCGTGTGATCGAGCCTCATCCGATTTCGTTTACTGAAAAAGTCTCGAACGATTCGAGACTTTTTTATAAGCGATCGGAGGTGTTTTCAAAAGACGCCGTAGAGCAAGACGCCGAATCCCGCCGAGATCAAGATCAAAAGAATCGGGGAGATTTTCTTCTTAAACGCGAATTTACTCGTCGCGGAACAACCGATCAAAATCGCGAGAATAATGAGCCCTTTATAGTTAAAGGAAAATCCTCCCGAAACGGTCGTGATGCCGAAAATCGTTTTGAGCCCCATCGTGATCGCCGTCGCGAGGATCAGGGATGCGACCGCGGGACGAACGCCCGACAGAAACCCTTGCACGCCCTGATATTTCATCAAATTTCGCAAAACCGAAGCGACAATCAAGATGATCAAAAACGCGGGAAGGACGACGCCGAGCGTCGCGAGGAACGCGCCGAGAAGCCCGCCTTGGGACGCGCCGATAAAGGTCGCGAGATTGACTGCGATCGGTCCCGGCGTCGATTCCGCGACCGCGATGAAATTCATCAGTTGTTCTTCGGTCAAAAACCCGCGCGACAAAACCGCGTCGCGGATTACGGAGATCATCCCGTAGCCCCCGCCGAAGGAAACGGCGCCGATTTCGAGGAAAGTCAAAAAGAGTCTCAAATAGATCATTTCTCTTTCCCCCTATTCCGAATCACTCCGATGAAGTACAAAGTCAAGCCGAGCGCGCCCGCGATCAGTATATAAAAGATCGAAGAAAACCGCACGGCGAAAAGCGATAAAAGAATAAAGCACGCGAACACCGCAACCGCGACGACGACGTTGAAGACGTTCTTTTTAAGTCCTCGAAGGATCTTTATGCCCGCAGACGCAATCAGATAGACGACGGCGACTTGGATTCCGCGAAAAGCGTAGCCGACCCATTTGATTTGAAGAAAACGATCGAAAAACAGCGAGATCAAAAAGATGATCGTAAAAGACGGCAAACAGACCGCAAGCGTCGCGAGGAATGAACCGAGCGCGCCGCCGACCTTATACCCGATAAAGGTCGCCGTATTGACGGCAATCGGACCCGGCGTGGATTCGGAAACCGCAAGGATGTCCAAGAATTCTTCCTTGTCGATCCATTGTTTTTTCGAGACGAATTCGTTTTCGAGAAGGGAGATCATCGCGTAGCCGCCGCCGAAGGTAAACGCGCCGATCTTCAAAAAGGTCAAAAAAAGAGAAAGCAGTTTCGGTAACGGTTTTTTCATACTTCCTCCTTTTTTATTTTATTCGAACGATTTTATAAACAATCGACGCGCGCGCCAAACGCGACGAAACGCGTCCGCTCGATCACGTCAAAATAATGCGAAGCGCGATATACGCTCCGTAAATCACGAGAAGCGCGATTCCCTGCCAGCGATAGAATTTTTTCGTGATCAGCATCGGAAGAATCCCGACCGCGGAAAGCCCCAAGCAGAACGGCATATCGAGGATCAACGCCTCGCGCGGGACGATCAGGCTTCCGCCCGAAACCATCGCGCAAATCGGAAGGATCATCGTCATATCGAGGATATTCGCGCCGATAATGTTTCCGACCGATATGGAAGCTTTCTTTTTGATGACGGCGGAGATCGTCGTAACGAGTTCGGGAAGCGAAGTCCCGATCGCGACCAAAGTTACCGCGATAACGCCCTCGGGAACGCCCGCGAGAAGCGCGAGCTTTTGCCCGTAAATGACGAGGAGTTCCGCGCCGCCGACGACGCCGCCCGCGCCGCCGATAAATTTCAATATATTGATCAAAACGGTCTTTTTATCCTTTTTGACCTCGACTGCGCCATCTTGCTCCGCGTCGAGCGCGACGGCAGCGCCGTCCGAATCCGCGTTCATTTTTACGGTCGCGCCCGTACTTTCCGGCGTGAGCGGATTTTTCATCGCTTTCAACGCTTCGAGGACGTTTTCCACGACGAAGACGAAAAACAATTCGAAGACGACGATCGCCGACCAAACGTTCAAGGTATGCGTACTTCCGACGATCGGACCGCCCAAGCAGATCAAAAGAAGATCCGCGACCGCGACGAGCAAGACGACGGACTTAAAGAGATATTCTTTACGATTGACCTTTCCGGGCATACAGATCAAGGAGATCGCCATAATCAAACCGAGATTCGCGACCACGCTTCCGACCGCGTTTCCGACCGCGATCTCGACGCTGCCGCGCGTCGTGGCGATGATCGAGACGATGAGCTCGGGAAGGGTCGTCGCTACGGAGACGACGGTCGCTCCGATGAGGACCGGAGGCAGACCCGAAACTTCCGCCATCCAAGACGCGGAATCGACGAAAAAGTCGCCGCCCTTAACGATAAGAGCGATCCCCACGACAACCAATAAAACCGCAATAAAAATTTCCATACTCTCTCCTTTACGTCCGAAACCAACGGGATTCGATACTTAAAGAAAAAGACTTTGGTGGATAATTCCGCCAAAGTCTTGCAATTTAAGACGAACCGAGCCGATGAACGGCAGTGCTGTCGGCTTTGCCGCGCGAAACGCGCTTGCTACTCCCTATGACGATGCTATTATACGGCGATTTCCCTTACCCGTCAAGCGATCAAGCAAGAGTGATCGGCAAATAGATATCCCCCTCGTACTCGTTCGAAGAAGAATCCGAAGCGACGACGTGGAACGAGACGGCGACCATACCCGCGACCGCGACGGCGGATTCCGTCGTCGTGGTATTATCCTCGTCTTCGAGGATGACGACGAAATCGACGGAAGTCGCGTCCGCATACGCGACGACGAGATCGGATCCGTCGCTCAAACGGAAAGAGAAGACGGCGTTCGAGAAATCGAAGGTCTCCCCGACCGAATACTCTTTCTTGACGGAATCCTCGTTTTGGATGAAAAGATTGACGACGGTAAGGACGGGGCGTTCTTCGATCATTAAGACGAGATCGAGCGTCTGCTCTTTGTAAGAGATCGTGACGGTTACTTCGCCGGGATCACCCGAGATCACGCTCGGTTCGACCGAAATTCCGAGCGTTTCGCCGTAGGAGACGTAGCCCGACTCGCCGTTATTGTATTCGACGCCGAGCACCAAACCGCTGAGGTCGATCGTGTCTCCCGAATAATAAGTTTTCTTTACGGGATCGGAGAATATCCAAGCGTTCGTCGCCACGACCTTATTGACCGTTACGGGGATCTCCGCATAAGGCGTCTGCGTGCCGTGACAGGTGACGCGGACTTTTTTCGTCCCGACCGAAAGAGGATCCTTCGAAAAATCGAAATCCGAATCGTTTCCGTAGATCGAAAGGACCTGCCCGTTATTATAGGTTATCGTAAAGAGGACGGATTGTTCATCCGGGTACATTGCGAAAGGCTCCCCCTCGAAAAAGACGAGGGATTTTTTCACGTCCGCTTGCAGATCCACCGGAATGACTTCCGTTATTCTGAGTTCGATCGTATTTTCCACCGTCCCGAAATCGGTCTCGACTTTGACCGTTACGATTTTATCCGTTCCGTCGAGCGGAGCAACGTAAGAATCCCCGTTCGCATGGAAAAATTGCGGAGTCAATTCGGAAAGCGGAGTTTCCGTCCCGTCGTTATAGACGACCTTTCCGTCCAGCCCGTCGCTCTCGAAGGTATCGCCCACGAAATAACTTATCTTTCGGGGAAGCGAAGTGATCTGCAAGCGTTGCGCTTGCTTGCTTCGGACGGTAACTTCCAAATACGCGGTCACACCGCGATAACGGATCCCGACGCGCGTTACGGTAGTATTGAGTTTGGACGGGATGATCTCATATGCAGTCACGTCGGATTGCGTTCCGTTTTCGTAAGACGCCTTGACTTTCAACCCCGTCGGATCGAAGGTATCCCCGTCGAAATAATCGAGTTTTACCTCGGAAAAGTCGAGCGTTAAGCCGATCACCGCAGCGCGGACGACGGTTACGTTCATCGTCGCGGAAAAAGACTTCCCTTTTTCCTTATAGACGAGGACGAGCGTTTGCTCTCCGAGTTCCGCGGAATTCAAACCGCGAATTTCAAGATCTTTCATCGGGACGATCTTCGTCGAGCCATCGTCATAAGAGACAGCGATCTCGCCGCCCGCCAAATTGACGGTCGATCCCTGCGACACGGTCAAAGAAGTCGGTTCGGAGGAAATCGCGATCCCGACGGGTTTCGCGCCGCCGCAGGCGAAGAGCGCAAACGAGCAAAGGAAAAGCAAAAAACAAGCAAAAAAGATCTTCGTTTTCATAAAGTATATTATACTCTTTTTCGGCGAAAGAGTCAATACGGAATCCGCGGGCTTTCTCTCCCGAAACGACGAAAATAATCGAGAGATCGTCGGGTCGCCTTCATAAAAAAAGCGAAAAAATTTTCCATTCGGCGGCGTCGGCTTGACAGCTAATTATCGCGGAATTATAATAAGCACGAGGTGAATTATGAAATACGTAGTATTTTTAGGTGATGGAATGGCGGATACTCCCGTCGAAGCGCTCGGCGGAAAAACGCCCCTTATGGTCGCGGATAAGCCGAATATCGATTCGCTCGCCGCAAAAAGCGAGCTCGGAACGGCGAAAACCGTGCCGGACGGAATGAAACCCGGAAGCGACACGGCGAACCTTTCCGTTTTGGGTTACGACCCGAGGACCTGCTACTCCGGGCGCTCTCCTTTGGAAGCTCTGAGCATGGGGATCTATATGGAAAAGGACGATCTCGCGATCCGCTGCAACCTCGTTACCTTGTCTTCGGAAGAAGAAGCCTACGAGGATAAGACGATGATCGATTACAGCGCCGGCGAAATCTCGACCGAAGAAGCGCGCGAATTGATCGCATCCGTCGAATCCGAGCTCGGAACGGACGCGCTCGCGTTTTATGCGGGTCTCAGCTATCGTCATTGTCTGATCGTGCATCACGCGGAGCCCGCGGAAGAATTGACCCCGCCGCACGACATCACGGGAAAGCCCGTCGCGGAGTATCTCCCCACCGGCAAACTCGGCGAACTCTTCCTCGATCTTCAAAAAAAATCGTATGAGATTTTGAAAGATCACCCGATCAATCTCGCCCGCATCGAGCAGGGAAAGAATCCCGCGAACTCGATTTGGCTTTGGGGCGAAGGAACCAAGCCCGCCCTTCCCGACTTCAAAGAAAAGAACGGCGTTTCGGGCGCGGTCATCAGCGCGGTCGACCTCTTGAAAGGGATCGGCAAAGGCGCGAATATGAAAGTCATCGAAGTCGAAGGCGCGACGGGAAATATCGACACCGATTTCGCCGCGAAAGGCAAAGCCGCGATCGAAGCGTTCAAGAGCGGCGTGGATTACGTCTATATTCACGTCGAAGCGCCCGACGAATCCGGGCACCAAGGCAACCTCGAAGATAAGATCAAATCCATCGAAAAGATCGACGCGGACATCGTCGGACCCGTCGTCTCGTATTTAAAAGAAAGCGGCGAACCCTTCCGCGCGCTCGTCTGCCCCGATCACCCGACTCCGCTCGCGACGCGCACGCACTCGCCCGAACCGATCCCCTATTTGCTCTATAAGAGCGACGCGGAAACGGACAGCGGCGTCACGACCTACGACGAAGAGACCGCGAAAAGCACGGGGATCTACGAGGAATACGCATTCAAACTCATCGACCGCCTGCTCGCTCCCGCAGAAGAGCCCTCGAACGCTTTGACGCCCGACCTCGTTACGGACGGCGAAGAGATCATCAGCGAAAAGGTCGCGGAAGAAAGCGAAAGTTCGGACGAGCCCGCGGAGGAAAGCGCGGAAGAACCCGAAAAAGAAGAAAATGAAGAAGTGAAAGCGGAAGAAAACGCGGACGCTCCCGAAGATCAAAAACCGAAAAAGAAAGGCGGCTTCGGCGCGTTCTTCAAAAAGCATCTCGGGATATTCATCGCGATCATCGCGCTTATCGTCGTAGCGGGCGGTTTGACGGCGGGTCACTTTATCGCGACTTATCATATCGCGATGATCCGCTCTTCGAAAGACCTCAGCGAAGCTTTATCCAAAAAGCAGATCACGACCCTCGCCTTCAAAAAGGACGTGACGATCGAAGGCGATCTCCTTTTGGATCGCCCCGTCGATTTCGATCTCGGCAAACGCACCTTGACCGTAAATGGCACCCTTTCCGTTTCCGTCGGAAAAGACGTCTCGATCGGGACGAAGAAAAACGGCAAATACGGAAAAGGCGGCATGATCAAAGCCACCGCTTTCCAAGCGGTCGGATCCAAGACGCTCCGCCTTTATTCCGATCTTTACGCAGATAACGCGACGATCGCGGCGAACGAATTCGTCTGCGCGGGTTCTCTCCTTTGGGGGCAATTCGACGTTTCGTCGCAGGAAATGACCCTGTGCGGCTCCTCCGAAGGCGACTTGATCCTTTCCGCAGACACGACTCTTTCGGTTTACGGTTCGGCAAAAACTTCGATCGTGGGCGGCAAGACGGTCTCCGTCTTCAAAGGCGCGGAAGCCTATGAAATCAAGGACGCCGCGGTTTGCTACGTTTACGAGGGTTCGAACGTTTCAAGCGTAAAGAACGCGGGCGAATATTATTTCGTCAAAAAGCTCGCGAAACCCGAAAACATCTCCGTCCTGCAAGAAGGGGACGATTTCTACTGCTATATTTCCGAAGTCATCGACGCGAAGGCGTTTAACGTCTCGATCAACGGAAAGGAAGGTCCCGTCGTCCAAACGAACGGCGGCCCCGTCAAATTCAAGCTCGAAGGGCTCGTTCCGGGCAAGCAAACGCTTTCCGTCGTCGCGACCGCGGCGAACGATCCCCGCTTTACGGACAGCGACGCGGCGTCTTATTCCTTTAATTTCTCGACCAAGCTTTCTTCCCCGACTTTAAGCGTTTCGGAAGAAGAAGGCGTCGTCTATCTGACGATCGGCGCGGTGAAGTACGCCGAACAGTACGAGTATTATATCGACGGCGCGAAGTACGTCACGCCGATGACCGATTTGAAAATCGACATCACGGAAAAGGTCGCGCAAGGCGGCGTCCATATTATCGAAGGGATCGCGAAGAGCAACGATAAATTCTTTACCGAGAGCAACAAAGTCATGACGAGCCACGTTACCTACGTTACCCTTTCCGCGCCCGAAATCAGCGGGACGAAGGATGACGAGACCGTCACGTTCGTTTGGGAGAAGATCGAAGGCGTCACGGATTATTTCGTAACGTACGGCGACGACGCGGTCTACCTCAAAGGCGACTTTATATCCTTTGCTTATAACGAGACCTCGGCGTTCACGATCAAAGCGATCGGAGGCGGCTACTATCTGTCGAGTGAGACCAAGACGATCTCCGCGCAAGAGATCAAAGCGTTTCCCGCGCCGACGGTCACAATCGTTTCCTGAGTTTTCCGAGATTTATGGCAGATAAAGTAGTTTTAACGATTCAAGACGTTTCCTGCTTCGGTCAGTGTTCGCTGACCGTTGCTCTTCCCATTCTTTCCGCAATGGGGCTGGAAACGGCGATCCTGCCTTCCGCCGTCTTATCGACGCACACGGGCGGTTTTTCGGGTTACACCTTTCGCGATTTGACCGAAGACCTTCCCGCCATCAAAGAGCATTGGGCAAAAGAGAACGTCGCGTTCGACGCATTTTACACCGGGTATATCGGAAGTAAAAAGCAACTTGCTTACATCAAAGACATCGTTAAGGACAGAAGAAAACCGGACGCAAAATTCATCGTCGATCCCGTTATGGCGGATAACGGAAAGTTTTATTCCGGATTCGACGAAGACTTCGCGCGCGAAATGAAGAAATTCATCAAAGGCGCGGACGTGATCCTCCCGAATCTCAGCGAAGCCGCGATCCTTCTCGGAAAGCCTTATATCGCGGAGGGCGGATTCAGCGAGTTTCTTACCGAAGTTATTTTGCGCTCGCTTTCCGAGATCAGCGGCGGCGACGTCGTCCTGACGGGCGTTTCCTTCGACCCGAAACTTCTCGGCGTGGCGGTCTACAACAGAAAGAAAAAGAAATTCTCCTATTCTTTCGGCGAACGGATCGAAGGCAATTTCCACGGCACGGGCGATATCTTCGCTTCGACCTTTACCGGCGCATACATCCGCGGATTCCCCATTGAGAAAGCGGCGGAGATCGCCGTCGACTTCACCTTACGAGCGATCAAAGAAACGCTTCCCGAAAGAAAGGAGCATTGGTACGGCGTAAAATTCGAAAAGGCGCTCCCCTACCTCATAAACGAGATCAACCGATAATTCGCTTTTATCAAAAAGCATAAAAAAAGCAGGATTTTCGAATCCTGCTTTTTTTCGTTTGGTTTTCAACCGATCATTCTTTTTCTTCCGCAGTCTCGGCTGCTTCGGGAATCGCTTCCGTCTTCGGTTCGACCGCTTTTCCGCATTCGATCGTTTCGTCGGTTTTCGTGTAGATAACGACTTGTCCGTCCGTAACTTCGACGCGCTTCGCGTTCGCGACTCGATCAAACAGCGCGCGCACTTCTTCGGACGGGCTTTCGGTAAACGCGCTGACGAGGATGGTCGTCAAAAGACCGATGATGAAGCCCGGAATGATCTCGTACAGTTCGACGTTATAGATCACGCTCTTCATTCCGTAATATTCCATATTGAAGAAGATCATCCAAAGAATATCGGAGACGAAGCCCGCGATGATACCCGCGGTCGCGCCCTTATAGTTTACGCGCCTGTTATAGAGCGACAGCAAGATGACGGGCCCGAACGACGCGCCGAACGCCGCCCAAGCCGCGGAAACGAGCCCCATGATCGTGGAGAACGCGGGAACGATGGGTTTCGCGCCCGAGCCGAGCATCGCGATCGCGAAGGCCAAAAGCGAGATCGCGACGACGACGATTCTTCCGACCCAGACGATCTCTTTATCGCTCGCGTTTTTGCGGATCTTGCTCTTATAAATATCCGAAGCGAACGCGGAAGAAGAAGCGAGGAGCTGGGAATCCGCCGTGCTCATCGAAGCGGCGAGGATCGCGGTGATGATCAAGCTGCCGAGGAAGATCGGGAAGACCTTTCTCGCAAGCGTGATAAAGACGCGCTGCTGATTTCCGACGAGGGAATCGCCGAGGTATTTCCTCGCGACGAGCGCGACGACGGACGCCATAATCAAAATCAAAGCCGTCCAAATGCAACCGATGACGCGCGAACGCTTCATCTCACCTTCGGACTTAATGGAAATATAGCGAATAATGATATGCGGCATTCCGAAATAGCCGAGCCCCCAGCCGAGTCCTGTCAGGATCGTGGCGACGCTCGTCCAATCGAACTTACCCGTCGCAAGCATATTGTAGAAGTTTTGCGGGAGCGCGGTTCCGACGCCCGCTTCGACTTTCAGGACGCAAACCGCGACGATCGGCGTCAGCATAAGCGCGACGAGCATGATCATTCCTTGGAAGAAGTCCGTCCAGCAGACGGCGTTGAACCCGCCGAGGAAAAGGTAGAGGACGATGATCAAAGTCGCGATCACCATCGCGATGCGCTCGTCCAGCCCGAAAAGGGTCTTAAACAGCGTGCCGCAAGCGCTGATCGAAGACGCGCCGTACACGCAGTAGACGATCATAAAGATGATCGCACTGACGATCTGCAACGCGTGATTCTTCGACTTAAAGCGGTTGGTCAAATATTGCGGGATCGTGATGCTGTCGTCCGCGAGGATCGAATAACGCCTGAGTCTCGGCGCGACGAAGATCCAAGCGAGGACGGTTCCGACCAAAAGACCGATCGAGATCCAAACCTGCCCGAGCCCGTATAAATAGATCGAGCCGGGAAGCCCCATCAGGACCCACGCGCTCATATCGGACGCGCCCGCGCTGAGCGCGGAAACGAGACCGTTCATTTTCCTTCCGCCGAGGAAGAATCCTTTTTCGCCCGAATCCTTTCTCGTCTTGATAAAGAAATAGACGCCGATAAAGATAACGAGCGCGAAATACAAAGCAAACGCGACGATGTCACCCCAAGAAACTTTTTCCATACCGTCCCCCTTATTTCCTGTAAAGAATTCTGCCGCAGTCGGGGCACTCGATAAAGACTTCGGTATTCAATCGGGAGATCGCGTCGCCCGCAAGCTCCATAAAGCAACCGCCGCAACTCCTTCCGTCATCCATCAAAGGAACGACGACGGGGATTTTCTTTTGCTTGCGCAGACGATTATAGACTTCGAGGAATTTCGGAGAACATTTCTTTTCCGCTTCCGCGAGCTCCGCCTGCACCTTTTGCGCTTCGGGAAGGATCTTCGCCCTTTCCTCTTCGAAACTCGCCTTGGATTGATTGAGTTTTTTCGCGGCTTCCTTGCCCGCCGCCATCGAGGCGCTGTGGCTCTGATTGAGTTCGACGATGCGCGCGCTCATCTTTCCGATCTCGTTCGAAAGGTTTTTGAGTTGATTGATGAGTTTTTGCATATTGCGGATGAAGAAATCCGCGCCGTTTACGTCCGTTACTTCGGGAATCGCGCTCTCGGATTCTTTGAGCTCTTTTTCGAGCGCGTCGTACTCCGCGATTAACGCTTCCATCTGCTTAATGAACTCGCCCGCGTCGCGGTTTTGCTTTACGACTTGCTCTTGCGCGGTCTTGACCGTGTGCTTATTCGCCGCGTACGTTTTCGCCGCTTCGCTTTGCATCAGCTCGTTTTCGAGCTTCATCAAACGCTTGTCGAGTTCTTGATATTCCAGTATGACGGATAGTTCCATTTTGCCTCTCCTTTTCCTTACGGATCAACCGTAAGGATTCGTGTTATGACGGCTTACGAAGCAAGCGACGCGCGCCGCTTTTTCAGCCAAAAATTTCTTGATTTCGCAAGCGAACGCCCATTCGCTCGCGTAATGCGTCGGCTCGACGAGTCGAACGCCGAGGTCTTTCGCCATTTCGGCGTAGTTGTGTTTTACGTCCGCCGTAACGATCACGGCGCCGTTTTCTCTCGCTCGGAAGATCAGGCTTTCCGAGATTCCCGCCCCGCAGGACGCGATGACCTTCTTCACCTTTCCGCTCCCGATTTTGCGGATCGCCGTCTCGCCGAGCGCCGCTTTGACGCGCGCCGCGAATTCTTCGGCGTCCATTTCTCCGTCGAGATCGAATTCGGTTGCGAAACCGTCTTCGATGACGGTAAATTCTTTCGCGCCGAGCGCGCGCGCAAGCAAGGCGTTGTTTCCCTCTTCCGCGCAATCGAAATTCGTGTGGAGCGCGATCGAAGCGATCCCGTTTTCGATCAAAGAAAGCAGCAAAAGCCCCGTATAACTTTCGTCCGTGATTCTTTTCAGTTCGCGGAAGACGACGGGATGATGCGACACGATGAGCTCCGCGCCGAGTTCTTTCGCCTCTTGGATCACGGAAGACGTAACGTCCAGCGTGACGAGGACTTTATGAACTTCTTTATCCTTTCTTCCGCAGATCAATCCGACGTTATCGAAAGAAAGCGCGCCCTCGAACGGGTAGGCTTCTTTGAAAAGTTCGAGAAGACTGTTTACGGTCGGCATTGCAATATCTCCTTTTCTTCTTCGAGAGCGGCGTCGTCTTTGAACGAAAGGATGCTTTCGATCTTTTTCAGGCGCAGGCTTCGATACTCTTCCGCGTCCGGACCGCCCGCCCGAAAATACAGGTTGTGCGTTTCGTTCCAAGGAAGCGAGGGATCCGCTTGGATCACGGGATAAAACTTGCCCGAATCCTTAACGATCTCGTCCGAGACGATCCCGATATTCTTTTCTTTCAAAAACGCGCGAACGAGGGGCGCGTCCGTATGCGGGACCAAAAGATAGCGTTTCGCGGCGGACGGCGTTTCGGATAAGATCTTGACGATCTCCCGTCCGCCCATGCCCGCGATCACGCAAACGTCCACCCTTTCGCTTCCGAGCGGCTTTAAGCCGTCGCCCGCGCGGCAAGAGAGCGTAACGCCCGTTTCTTCCGCGAGGACTTTCGCTTTCATCAGGCTCTTTTCGCTGATGTCGATTGCGATCGCCCGTTTGACCTTGCCTTCGAGAAGCGCGGCGACGGGCAGTTTCCCGTGATCGGTCCCGACGTCGCAAAGGCTTTCCCCCTCGATGAGCGACAGGCAGCGCGAAAGGCGTTTGTCGAGTTTGATCCTCACCTGTCCACGCAACCGCGCAATTTATCTTTGCGCTTGGGTTGACGTAGTTTACGAAGGGCTTTCGCCTCGATCTGACGGATACGCTCTCTCGTGACGCCGAAAGCTTGTCCGACTTCTTCCAAAGTACGCGCGCGGTTATCGTCCAAACCGTAGCGCATGCGAATGACTTTTTCTTCGCGCGGCGTCAAGGTGGAAAGGACGCGCATCAATTCTTCTTTGACCATGCTTTGCTCCGCTTTGTCGGCGGGTTGCGCGGCGGTCGTGTCCTCGATGAAGTCGCCGAGGTGGCTGTCCTCCTCTTCGCCGATCGGCGTTTCAAGCGAAACGGGGTCCTGCGCGGTGCGTTGGATCTCGCGGATCCTTTCGACCGTCAAGCCCATTTCATCCGCGATCTCTTCGACCGTCGGATCGCGCCCGAGCTGCTGGGTAAGGTTACGCGTAACGCGCGCCGTCTTGTTGATGGTCTCGACCATATGGACGGGCAGGCGGATCGTCCTCGCCTGATCCGCGATCGCGCGGGTGATCGCCTGACGGATCCACCAAGTCGCGTAGGTGCTGAATTTGAATCCTTTGGTATAATCGAATTTCTCGACCGCTTTCAACAAGCCTTGGTTTCCCTCTTGGATCAAATCGAGGAACGCCATTCCCCTCGAAGTGTAACGTTTCGCGATGGAAACGACAAGGCGAAGGTTGGCTTCGGCAAGGCGCTTTTTCGCTCTTTCGTCCCCGTCCGCCATCGCTTTGGCGAGATCTTTTTCCTCGTCCACGGAAAGAAGGGCGTAGCTTCCGATATCTCTCAGATACAGTTTGACCGCATCGTCCACCGAAACGTCCGAAAGCATCTTATTGATCGCGTCGGGTTTGATCGCTTCTTCCGCGTCCGTGGACGTGATCTTGATCCCCGCCTTTTCGATCTCGTTATAGACTCTTTCGATGTCGTCCGAGCTGATATCGATCTTCTGCAAACGCACGACGATCTCATCTTCCGGGACGCTGCCTTTCGATTTGAAGTTCTCGATGATCTTGTCGATTTGCGCTTTCAGCATCAGTTCTTTTTCATTATTTGCTTCCATAAGCCCTCCTGTACTTTTCCTCTTCTGCGGCGATTGCCTTTATGTATGTTGCCCTTTCTTCGTCGTTGGTACTTAATCGATACTTCTCGTTCAGCTCCGCTATCCTGCTTCTCGAAAACTCTTTCTTTAAGAGCGTAACGCAGTCGATAAAAGCGGCTTTTTCGTTTCCTTCGTACCGTTTGACTTCAAGGTTTATGATCTTATCCGCCTCGTCCTCGGTCGTGACGTGATACAACGTTCCGACGTCGGCGGGGACGTTCTTCATCTGACATTCCGTCAGATAATCCGCGGCTTTTCCGAGCGCTTCGGTCGGCATCAATTCGCGGTAATTCTCCCATTTTTCAAGACCCATCACGCATTGACGCAGGACGAAGCGCGCAGCTTGGACGTTCGCTTCGAGCGCGGGAGTCGCGGCTTGCGACGGCGCGGGCGCGGCGGAGCTTTTCTCGATCGTTTTGATCTCCGACGTAACGACGTTTTTATTGATCCCCGTGCTGCTCGCGACGAACGACGCGTAGACGTCTCTTTCCATTTCGCTCGTCAGTTCGGAAAGGATCGACGCCGCTTCTTTCGCGTAGGAAGCTCTCCCGTAAGGGGTCGAAAGATCGTGACGTTCTTTGAGCCTTTCGAGCTTGTACTCCGTCAGCTCTTTCGCGGCGTTTTTATATTTCAAAAATTCTTCGACGCCCGCCCGTTTGATGACTTCGTCCGGGTCTTCCCCGTTCGGAAGAGAGATGACGCGGACTTTCAATCCGTGATTCTTCAAGATCTCCAAACCGCGAAGCGTCGCGTTCTGCCCGGCCGAATCACCGTCGTAACAGATATAAATATCCTCGACGTAACGCCTTGCGAGTTTCGCCTGCTCTTCGGTCAGCGACGTCCCCATACTCGCGACGACGTTCTCCACGCCCGCCTGCACGAGCGCGAGCGTATCCATATATCCTTCCACCATAATAAGGTCGGTGACTTTCTCCCTTTGGCGAAGTTTTTTGACCAGATTCAAACCGTACAGATTCCGATTCTTGACGAAAAGAACGGTATTGTCGGTATTTTTATATTTCGCGAAATCAGTCTTTCCGAGGACTCTTCCGCCGAACGCGATCACGTGACCGAACGCGTCGATGATCGGGAAGACGAGGCGATTCGCCATCGCGTCGAAGATTTTTCCGTCTCTTTCCTGCAAGACGCCCGCTTTCAGCATTTCCTGCCTCGAATAACCGAGCGCTTTCAGCTCGTCGATGATATTCGTGTAGCCGTCGGAATAGCCGAGCCCGAACTTGCGAACGGAGGATTCCGAGATCCCTCGCTTTCGGATATACTCCACGGCGGCGGATGCGGACGGCTTTTTCAGGTTCGCGTGATAAACGCGCGCGGCGTCCCTCGTCAGCGCGAACAGCCTTTCCTTCATCTGCTTGAAGCCTTCGTCCTGAGCGGAAACGCGCTTCGGGACTTCGAGATGCGCCCGATCGGCGAGGAACTTTATCGCTTCGGAAAAGGTCATACTCTCCTCTTCCATAACGAAGGTTATGACGTCGCCTCCTTTACCGCAACCGAAACACTTAAAAAAGCCCTGCTCGCGATTCACGGAGAACGACGGCGTTTTTTCGTGATGAAAAGGACAGTTTCCCCAGTAGTTCGACCCTTTTTTCGTCAAGGAAGGAACGTAAGAGGAAACGACGTCCACGATGTCGGAGCGGTTTTTCAGCTCCTCGATGAAATTTCCGTCAAACCCGCGAATCTCCATCAGCTTCTCCAATCGTTCGGAATAAACAGGCGTTCGTAGGTCGCGACGGCGTAACGATCGGTCATACCCGCGAGGTAGTCGCAGACGCAAGTCTCCTTGCCGTCCGTCTCCGCCATGGAGCAGTACGGTTCGGGGACTTGGTCGAAATTCTCGTAAAAATAATAGTAAAGCGTTTCAAGCAGCTTCTTCGCTTTCTTCTCTTCGCCCTTCGCGGCGTGATAGGCGTACACGTTCTCATTCATAAAAGCATACAGCCGATTCAACGCGGTTTGCACGTCGGGCGACAAACCGACTTCGGGCTTATCGTAGGAAAAATTCACCATATCGAGGACGAGGGTATTTACCCTCGCGCTTTTGGTCGAACCGAGGACTTCGACGCACTCTTTCGGAATGCGATCTTCGGTTATGACGCCGGCGGCGAGCGCGTCGTCGATATCGTGATTGATATAAGCGATCCGATCCGAATAGCTGACGACTTTGCCTTCGAGCGTCGCGGGATGCAAAGAAAGCTTATGATTTTCGATCCCGTCGCGGACTTCCCAAGTCAGGTTCAAGCCCTTTCCGTCGTTTTCGAGCTTTTCGACGACGCGGCGACTTTGCTCGTTATGTCGAAACGGTCTTCCGAGAATGCGGGAAAAGACTTCTTCGCCGGCGTGACCGAAGGGCGTGTGACCGACGTCATGACCGAGCGCGATGGCTTCGGTCAGATCCGCGTTCAGGCAAAGCCCCGTCGAGATCGTTCGCGCGATCTGGCAAACTTCGAGGGTATGCGTCAAACGCGTCCTGTAATGATCGCCTTCGGGAGAAATAAAAACCTGCGTCTTATGTTTCAGGCGGCGAAACGCCTTGGAATGAATGATGCGGTCGCGGTCGCGCTGAAACTCCGTCCTGAGCGGGCAAGGCGGCACGGGGATCTCTCTTCCCCTCGTTGCGTCGGAAGGCGTTGCGTATTTCGACAAAAATATTTTTTCGATTTCCAAATAGCGATCTTTCAAAACTTTTCCCTCCCGATTATTTGCCCAAACCACGCATTTTTCGCGCGTTCTTACCTGATTTGCGGAGCATTTCCACGCAAAAAAGATACCCACTGCCGACAGTTAGGCTATTAAAGCATATCACTCGCAATTTGAAATTGCAAGCCTTTGCAAAAAATAATTAAAATTCTTCGTAAAATATTTTTATTCCGCTTGATCGGAAGCGCCGTTTTCTTCTTCCGACGAGGGGATTTCCTCTTTCGGAAGCGCGGTTTCAGCGGCAGGAGAAAGTTCGCGTTTTCCTCTCTTGTCGATACGAAGCGCCAAGCGCAGCCCCGTCGTTATGATCGGAGCGGCGAACGTGCAGATCGCGATCTCAAAAAGGAAGTTGACGCCGAGGAGTCCGCCGAAGAACGCCGCGTTGATCGTCATGGATCCGAACGTCTTTCCGAAGTTGAAAGCCGCCATCATCGCGAGGACCAGCCCCGTGTTGGTGCAAACGCCGACGACGGAAGACGCCGCGCAGGCGATATAGGTGCTCGCGTCCTCGCTTCTCTTATGAAACAGTTTTTTGAAAAGCTTAAACGTAAAGTAAGTCGTGATCGGGATAATAATCCTCGGAATAATGGAAACGAGCGGGTTATAAAACATCGGAGCAAGAAGGCTCGGATGCAAAAACGCGTTCGCGAAAGACGCGAAGCCGAAAGCGGTTCCCGCGAAGATCCCCATTCCGAGACCTTTTACGTCCGCCGCGAGGATCACCGCGATCAACGGGATGAACGCCATACTGAGCCCGATCGGATTGGGCATCGGTACCAGAACGAAAATTAAGATTAAAGATAGGAAGATTGCCGCTATTGCGATGTCGCTCGTTTTGATTTTCATAAGTCTCGTTTGTCTCCTTGTTTATGTTTTCGGGCGGATGACAAGTCACCCGCCCTTTCGTTTCGTTAAATGAACGCTTTTATTCGCCGTCGATCTCGGATGCGTCGTCGACCAAAAGGTCATCCGCTCCGCTTTCGGAAAGCGCGTCCGACGAGTTTTCACCCGTCGCAGCGAAGCTTTTCGCGGTTTTATTCGCCGATTTCGATTTCTTCTTATCTTCTTTCGCGCGTTTTTTCTTTTCCTTATCCGAGAGCGTTTCCTCTTTCGTATCTTCTTTTTCCTCTACGGAGAGTTCATCCGAAGATCCCTCTTCCGCAGGATTATCCAAGGCGTCTTCTTCTGAGATCGACTCGCCGCCTTGGGGCGCCGTATCCGCATCGGCGGGAACCTCCGCAGATTCCGCTTCGGTTTCGCCTTCACTTTCTCCGCTCGTCCCTTCTCCTTCGGTCTTCGAGCCTTCCGCGGGGTTTTCTCCCTCCGCAACGGGTTCGATTCCCATCCTTGCGATTACGAGCTTTTCCGTTTCGTCCGCGGGAGATCCGGCTTCGTGCGTTTCCGCAGGCGCATCTCCGCCTTCGGTATCGGTCTTTTTCGAAGACTTATCTTTCTTCGGCGCTTTTTCCTTCTTCGGCTTCTTCGGTTTCTTGGGCTTAAACACTCTTCTCTTACTCGCCTTATGGAGAGCGACGAGGATCACGATCGTGATGATCGCCATCACGAGGACCGAGCCGCCGTAGACGAGGATCTTACCCGTCGTCGTCTTCAAGAAGGATTTTTGGTTAATGACAAGTTTCGCGTCGGAAAGACCTTCTTTGGTTACGTTGCCGACGAACGCCGCACCCGTCGCCGTGGATTTATCGAACAGGGATTCGCCCGAGTAGGCGTTCACGATATCGATCTTGATATTCGAATACTCGTAACTGCCGAGGCTTTCGCCCTCCGTTCTGTCGCCAGTAACGTAGATCTCGAAAGTTCCGTCCGCGATCTCGAAATAATTCGGGATCGCCGCGTAATCGTCGTAGGGGTCTTCCGCGGAGAGGACGTACGCGATATTGGGATCGCGGTCGCCGATCGTCTTGGACGTGGGAACGAGTTTGATGACGATCGAGACGGGAGCGACAGAAACGTTCGCGTTAAACGTCGCTTTAACGTTATTATTCGCGGCGATCAAGCCGAGTTCGTCCGCCGTCTTTTTACCTGCGGAAGGAACGAGTCTGGAAAGCTTATAATAAGCGATCTTCAACTCGGAAGCGATGTAATCCGACGCTTCTTTATCCGTGCTGCCCACGGGGATTTTCAGGAAGTTCGCGCCTTTTTCGATCGAGAATTTCAAGGCGGCTTTGTTATCGCCGTAATAGATCGTGTTTTGCGCTTCGAGATCCGTACGCTCGACGACCGCGGGCGTAAACGCGCCTTGGCTATCGAAATAGCCGACTTCCGCTTTGACGGTGACCGCCGCCGGATTGATCGTAAAATCCCCGGGGATCACGGAGATGAAGTAGTTTTCCGTGATCGGCGCGTTTTCGGCTTTGGTCGCCTTCAACGAGAAAGTGCCGTTGATCTTATAGCTTCCGACGCTGACCGCGTTTTGCACCGAGTACTTCTCGGCGACGACCTTGACTTTATCCTTATCCTTTTCAAGCAGACCTTCGTGCTTATAGGTGACGAGCGCTTCTCTGAAATCGCTAACCGCGTTATAGGTCTTGGTAAAGTCGGAGATGCGGATCGTTAGATATTTCTTCGTAACGATGATCATGCGTTGTCCGCTCTGCATCGTGATGCCCGAAATGCTGTCCGCAGCGTCTTGCGTGGTGAAGTCCGCGCTGAACACGGCGTCGTATTCGCCGACGTTCAAAATCGTGCTTTCATCGTAACCGACGAGCGCGTTTACGCCGAGATCCGCAAGCGTCGCGTTTCTCTTCTCGCTTCCGAACATCGCGAAATAGAGATCGGCAAGCGAAATGCTTCCGTCGCCGACGATCGGCGTGTATTTGATCGTCGAGATCGGCGTTCCGTAGATTACCGAAGTCTTATTCGGTTTCAAGCGGATCGCGACCTTCTTGATCTCGTAGAAGTTGCCGCCCTCTTTCGCCGAGGTCAGATCGTAGCGAGCGGTCACGTCCGTCTTGTCGTCCATAACTTTATAGACGAGCGGATATTTGCCGACGCGTTCGCCCGGTTCTCTCGAAACGACGAGCGTATGCGTCTTTTCGACGAAGGATTGCCCTTGCGTCAAAGACGCGTAGATGGTTTCCGTTCTCTTTCCGATAAACTTGACGTTTCTTTCCTCTTCGGCGGAAACGGTCATCTTCTTCGGCGTGACCTTCAAGACTCCGTCCGCTTTGAGAACGGCTTTTCTGACGCCGTCCACGAGGGCGTATCCGTCCAAACTCGCGACCGAATAATTCTTGTTCCGATCGGAGAACAGGCAAGCGAGATCGTAGCGAACGGTCTCCGACGGGAGAAGGATCTTGCCCTCGTTATAAGTGATCGCGTCGAAATAGAGCTCGTCGCCTTCTTTCATTCCCGTATGCGAGCAACCGCCGCCGCACTCGCTTCCCGAGCAGACGTGGTATTTCGGCTTGTAATCCGTGTCGCCGTATTCGATTTCGTCCGGATCGAAGATGATCTTGACCTCGGTCGGGCGCACGATGTAGTACGCTTCCTGCCCCGTCATAACGACGTTATAGTTCTTCAAAGCGAGGCTGTCGCCGACGATGATGCGATAGGCGCCCGCATCGAAGACGTCCGCATTCTCGCGGGTCAGGATCTTGGACGCGACCGCTTCGTAGTTCGCGCGGTCTTGCGCAAGAAGCCCGCTCTTGACCGTCGGAACGAACGCGACGGGCGAAGAGAATTGCGAGAGATAATCGGTTTCGATCGAAGCGACTTCGAGTTCGAGCGTCGCGCGGCGAATGTTCGCGCGAATCAAACCGTCCTGCGTAGAGGTGATCTCGTTCCCGTCGAATGCGTAATCGAGATAGACGTACTTATGATCGCCGTTCGGATCGGTCGACACGAGTTTCGCTTTTCCGCTCACGACGACGACCTTTCCTTGCTCCGCGTTCGCGTCCTTAAACGCGAATTTGACGCCGTCCACGGAGACGTACGCCGCGTCGCCGCCCTTGAAGCCTTGGATCTGCATGCTGCCGGGGAGCAATTCCGCGTCGACCTTGCCGTCGTAGACTTTATCTTTGATCACCAAGCTCTTGAAGGTCAGGATCGCGGGCGTGATCTCCAAGCCGGAGGTCGCGTTGCAAAGGACTTTCGAGCCGGCGTAGACCTTATAGCTGACGAGATACGAACCGGCGTGGAAAGGCTTATCGTTGACGAGCGGAGGCGTGGCGCCCAGCGCGGAATAGTTGGAGACGACGGTATAGCCTGCGTTTTGCGCGCGGGTCGTGACCGAATTCAAAGCCGAGGTCGAGGCGGTGATATTCGCGCCGCTGTACGTCGCCGAGATCCACTCCATCGGAACGTAGGTCAGTTCGGCGTTCAAGACGATGTTGTAATGCCCCGTCGTCCAAGTGATCTCGTACTTCCAAGCGTCGGAAGAATTCCTCGTCGCGGTTTCGTGCGCGCTCGTAGAGGTCAAGCCCCAGAACATATACCCCGTTCCGATATTGCTGACTTTGACGGTGATCTTCGAACCGCTTCCTTCGAGTTCGTCCGCGAAATAGACGCCGAGACCCGAGAAGACCGGCATATTCGCCGCGCCGTTTTTGAGGATCTCCTCGCTGACGCCCGTGTAATTCACCGACACGAGATAGCGAAGCGCGAAGACGGCGGAGACGGGCGCCGCGAGCGAATATTCATTCTTCGCCCTGCCCGATTCGTCCTTATTGACGATCGTCCCGTTCTTATCTTTCCAAGCGCGAAGCGCGTAGTTGCCTTGCGCGGAAGCCGCGTAGACGATCGAATCGCCGAACGTCACTTCGATCGTTCCGTCGCCGTAAACGTTCATATAAGAAGCGATCGTTTCTTCGTGGACCGCGGAAGCGTTCGTTTGATACGTCACGACCGTGCAAAGGGTGAATCCGTCGCCGCGGAGCGCGTTACCGGAAAGCGTCGCGCTCTTGAACGCGACCGCGATCTTTTCCGCGGTTCCGCCTTCGCCGAGGGTAATGAAGCCCGCGTTAAAGGTCCCGCCCGTGACGGTGATCGTGTTCGAGCCGGAAAGCGCGCCTTTGAAACCGAGGAGAGGCAGGATGGTCGCGCCGTTAACGGCGAAAGATTCCGCGATGGCGACGGAGCGATCGGCGAGCTTGGTCGGAGAAACTTCGGTCGCGCGCGAGAGTTTATTGAAGTCGCTTTCGCTTCGGACGACCGCGGGCGCATAGACCGCTTCTTTCGCCTTTTCGGAAATCGTCACGATCGACGCGAAATAGAACGCCTCGTTATCCGATCCCGTAAAGACGGGAGTCAAACCGTCAAAGGAGGGAGTCAACACCGCTCCTTTCTCGTAATAGACGAAGGAGTACGATCCGCTCGACGCGGTAAGCGAGCTACCGTAGGTCTTATCGAAGGTCATAACGATCGCGCCGCTCGAACGATAGGACGGGATGGTCATTCCGCTGTCCGACAAGCAAAGGACGACGTTATTCATCGTCGCGCCCGCCGTAGAGAGATCGACGTATCCTTTTCGGAGATAGACGACGCCGTTGCGGAAGACCCCGCCTTGGGATCTCGAAGTAAAGAGAGAGCCTTCGCCCATGGCTTTCATCGAGAGAGAATGCCCGCCGAGGTCGAGGATGATCCCGTCGAAATAGACGGACGGGAGATTTCTCTTGACTTCGAGATCGGACGCAAGCGTGATCACGCTGCCGGGAGCAAGCCCGCCTTCCGCGGTCAGATAACCGAGATAGACTAGTTCGTCCTCGGAAGAGATTTGAGAAATGCTCTTGACGGAGATCTTCGCGCCGGACGCGCTTTCGGGAGCGGTGTAGAATCCGGTCGCATAGTTATACGCGCCGGGGAAGACGACTTTCCCGTCGAAGTCATACAAGCAGACGAACGATCCGACGAGCGGCGTGAGCTCGAAGCTGACTTTCGTCCCGATATTGGTCTTTTGATAGGTCGCGCCGATAACGGTGTCGGAATCCACGCGCAATTCGTTGACGCCGACAAGGCTTCCTTCCTCGACCGCTTTTTCCGCGCCGCCGGTCACGAACCAGCAGTTCTTCATCGCGCCGCCGTTCGCCAAGCAAAGCGCCGCGCCGCCCGAGAAGGCGTCCGTATTCAAAGGCGAAAGGACGATGACCGCGCTCATCAAACCGCGGTTGATCTTAACGAGGCAAGCGTCGCCTTTAACGCTGACGCCGCTTTCGAATTCGAACACGAGATCTTTCAGCTCGCCGTACAAAGTGTGGATAAAGGGATTCGCTTGGATCTCGTAAAGGATGACGCTGTCCGCTCCGCCGACGATGCTTCCTTTGAACGGACGCTCCGCGCTGCCGATCGTCCGGATCTCGGTATCGACGGTAAATCCTCCGTCTTTGACGAAGAAGGTCTCGTCGAGGAATTCGAATTCGCCCGCGACCGCCGTAGCAAGACGGCTGAGATCGTCCGCGGAAGACAAGACGCGATTGACGAAGTTCAACATATACGCGTTGCCCGCGGAGGAAGCAAGCGAGACGCGCTTCTCGGAAATGACCTGCCCCGAGACTTCGCCCTGCTCGCCGTACCAACCCGCGAAGACTTGTTCGTCCGTGCTTGCCGCCGTGGCGACGATCCTTTCGCCGAATTCATACTTCACGTCGCTGAGTCCGTTTCCGAAGATCACCGAGTAGCGATCGCTGTATGCGGAAGTCGACTTGAACGCTTCGTACAGCGACGCGCTCGAAGTTTCGAAATAGACGTTCGTCGCTTGGACGGGAGCGCCGACGGAAAGCACGTCGCGATTTTCGACGAACACGACTTTTTCAAGCGTGACGGTTTGATCACCGTCGAAGATCGACACGCCCGCGGAAAGCGCCGCGAGATTGACGCGCGCATTTTTGATCGTTCCCGCAAAGAGTCCGAGCGCGCTTCCGTCGAAGCCCGCAAGGAAAGTCAGAGAATGACCCGCGCCGTCCAAAACGCCTTTGAAGGCGCGCGACTTAAAGCCTGCGAGCGGAGCGGGAACGGCTACGTCCGCGCCGAGCGTAAACGTCTCGTCCGCGCCGTCGTAACCGAGCAGGATGACGTCGGAAAGGACGGTGAACTTATACGTCGTGTCGATGACCGTGGAAATGAATTCCGCGGTATAAAGCCCCGCCGCCGCGGAGACTGTGTTCATTTCGGGATTTGCGGAAAGGATCGCACCTTCTTTCGTCCAGCCGATGAAGATCATATCGCCTTCCGAGGCTGCGGTAAGCATCATATCGCCTTCGCCGCCCTGCTCGATCGAACCGACGCCGTTGATGCGGACGACCGAATACGCTGCCGCGCCTTGCGCCAAAGCGTAATCGACGCGCGTCACGACCCAGAGGTTGATCGCCTCGCCCGAGCCTTCCTTCATAAACAGACCGCCCGAAACGACCGCGCCGTTTTCGAGATAGACGACCGCGTTTTCAATCCTACCGCCGTTATTCGCTGCGAGATAAGCGTTCGTCTCTTCTTTGTCGAGGCGCAATCCGATGTTACGGATCGTAGCGGAAGTCTGACCGAAGAGACCGCCCGTCAAGGTCGTTCCGCCGACCGTGACGACGTGATGTCCGCCCTCGATCGTGACGGAGGAAGAAAGCGCCGCGCCGCTGCCGATCGCGTCAAAGGAACCGCCCGGAAGGAAAGCGTCCGCGGGGAGATCGAAATCGGAAACGAGGGTAAAGTTCGCGGAAGCGAAGGTATACGCGCCGCCGTTCACCGCTTGGGAGAACGCCGCGAGTTCCGCGCCGCTGCCGATCGTCTTTCTCGAAGAAAGCATCGCTTTGACGCCCGCGACGCGCCTCGAAACCACCTCGCTGCCGTTCATATCAAAGGTCGTGTACGAAAGTTCGGAACCCGAATAATTTACGTTTTTGAGGTGCGCGCCCGTTCCCGCCGCGCAAGCGCCGTTCTTGATCTCCGCAAAGGTCAGGAACGCGTCCGTTACCGCGACTTCGGTCGCGAAAGCGATCTTACCCGCGAGGACATCCTCTTTCGAGGGACAAGACAAAACCAATCCTTCTTCATAGGTCATCGAGTTCACGAGGTCGCAGGAAGAGACCGAAGAGAGTCGATCGGTATAGACCCAAACGTTATTGACTTTTTCCGCCTCGCGAACGAGGTTGGAACCGATCGCGCTGTCCGTTCCGCCGAGCACGCAATCGACGATCTTGATCAAGCTGTTCGAAACGGCGTTGACGTTATTCCCGACGAAGCCGCCGCCGATGCCGCCCGTGATCGTCCCGTTCGTAACTTCGATATATGCGTTATCGAGATAGCCGAGGTTCAAGCCGACGCCGACCGCGGAGAACGCGCTGAGAGAGGCTTCAACCGTGATCGCGCCTTCGAAAGAAACCGAGATTACGCGAACGCCTTTATAGTTTTCGCCCGCGATACCGCCCGAATAGCCGCTCGCCGCTCCCGAAGAGGAGATCTTCGCCGAGGACAGGATCGAAAGATCGCTGTCTCGGAAGTACCCGTTATTGATTCCGACGACGCCGCCCGCGACGCAGGTATTGTCGCTTCCCTTCGCGAGGATCTCGCCGCCGAGCGAAATCGAAACGTCCGAGATCGTCCCGAAATTATAACCGACGAGTCCGCCGACCGTGTTACCGATCAACTTCGCGTTTTCGGAAAGCGTAAACGTGCAATCCTTGATATCGCCCTGCGCGTTGGAAACGAGCGCGCCCGAATAGATCGCGCTTTCGGAACCGAACGTTCCCTCGTCAAGGACGTAATTGAGGTTTTTGATCAAGCTTCCGACCCCGGTGAAACCGAACAAGCCGACGTACTCCGCGCCGGGGATCGAACCGCCCTTCATCGTCAGGGTGAAATTCTTTCCGTCGAAGACGTTGTTGAACGAGTAATCCATCGTTCCGATCGTTTCTTTGAGATCGCCCGCCTCGACGGTAACGTCGTTCATCAAAGTAAAGACTATATCTTCACCCGACAGCCCGCTGCTGACGGAAGCCGCCATATCCGCAAGATCCGCAGCCGAGCGGATCTCGGTGTTTACAAAGACGACCATTACGCTCTTGTTTTGGATGGCCGCCTTCGGAAGGAAGGTGTTTTTCCCTTCGCCGACGTTACCCGTCTGCGCGTCGACTTGAACCCCGGAGCCGAGATACCAGCCGTCGAGCTGAGAACCGTTATCGTCCGTCATATTCGTAAACATAACGCTTTCCGCCGTCGTGTCGATCGAGGCTTTGACCGTTCCGTTTCCTTTGACGTTCAAACTGTTGATGGTCTTTGCACCGTAGCCTGCGGTTTGTACGGAGCGATTATAAGTAACGAGCCAGCCGTTTATAACGGTAATACCGTCGAGATAACCCGCCATACCGCCCGCGTAGGAGGAAGACAGGCTTTCGCCGAATAGGAACGCGACGTTATGGTTGATCGAAGCTCTCGTGTATCCGACGAAAGCACCCGAGCGCGCTCCGCCTTCGGTGAGCGCGTTGGTTTCGACCTGCGCGTCGTTTTGAACGTAGACGATCAAATAAGACGCACTTCCGGAATAGTTGTTTCCGATCGCGCCGCCCGCATTCGCGATGCCGCCCGATTTCTTCGAAAGCGCGGAGATCTTTCCAAAGAGGAAAACGTTCGCTTCGAGATCGTACTCGTGAAGGACGAAACTTCCTCCGTCCTTAACGTAGCGCGTCGCTTTGGGCAAAATGCCGAGCGATTTCCAGCCCGAGTAATCGCCCGTACCTTCGATCACTCCGTAGTTGATTCCCGCGATGCCGCCCGCATTGATCGCGTTACCCTCGCGGCTTTCCGCGCGGATCTCACCTTTTACGATGACGAGGCAGTCTTTGATCTCGCCGTCGTTTCTGCCCGCGATACCGCCCGCGGAGTACCCGAGGACTTTACCGCTTTGAGCGATCTCGACGTAGCAGCGTTCGATCAATCCGTCATTCACCGCGGCGACCGTCCCGTAGACGTGATCGGAAGAACTCGTAATCTCGCCGATCGTCCCGTTTACCGTGACGCGGAGATCGCGGATATCGCCTTTGTTATATCCGAAGACGCCGCCGACCGAGTACCCTTCGCGCAACGTGATCGAATAGTAGGAATTATCCAGTTTTCCGGAGAAGGTTCCCTTAAAGGGATGCGCCTCCGTTCCGATCGGGAGATAGTTTCCGGTCATGATCGAGGGGATCTCGATATTCGCGCCGAGAGTAAAGGTCAAGGTGTCGAAGGAATAACCGCCGATATTGACGTCCTCCGCGACGGCGATGAGCTCTTCCGCGCTCTCGATCGTCGTCTTAATGACCGCGACTTCGTAGCCCGCGGCGGATAAGTCGATCGGAGCGACGAGATAACCGTGCGCGCCGCTCGTCAGGCTGCCGCCCGCAAGCATCGCCTCGGAGATCTGCCAACTCTTCTCGAAGGACTTGAACCAACCCGAAACGGGGATATCGGAAGTCGAGGTGAATTTTACGCGATAATCGTTATGCGCGACGTCCTTAAAGGACGCGTCCACCGTTCCGATACCGACGATCTTCATCGTGTTGACCGAAGTGTCGCCCGTCGTCGCGCTGCCGACGGAAAGGATCAGATCGGAAGCGTCCACCAAGCCCCAAACGTTCTTTACGAGGTTCGTGTTATCGTAACCGACGACGAGACCGCTGACGCCTTTCAGAGTGCGAATGTTCGCGCCGTTCGATATGACGACGACGTTCTCGATCTGCCCGTTATTATATGCGATCGCGCCTGCGTAAGAAGCGTTGATTGCGCCCATTTCGACTTGCGCGGCGGTATATTCGTCGTGACCGAGCGTCCCTTTAAGAAGGATTCGGAGATTTTTGATCGTGCCTTCTTCCGCGACGTAGCCGAAGATACCCGCGTGCGTCCCGCCGATCACGGCTTCGGGCGCGAGAATGATCGAATGTCCTTTTCCGTCGAAGGTCCCGTTAACGCCGTTTTCCACCGTGCCGATCGAGAAGAACTCGTCGTTCTCGCCGATCGTGACGTCGGATTTCAGCGTAAAGGTCAGTTTGTAGAAATTATAGCCTTCGTTGATATTCTCCGCGTATTGTTTGAGATCCGCGAGAGAATTGATCTCGCTGTTCAGGAAGCTGACGTTATAACCGACGCGTTTCAGATTCGCGTTCGGTTCGTAAGATCCGCCCGTCGCCCCGATGGACGCGGCTTTATCGTTCGTAAAGGAATTGAGATCGTACCAATAAGACGTTCCGCTGTAAGTAAAGTGATACCTCGTAGCGTCGTTGGGCTGACGAATGACTCCGACCTGCCCCGCCGCGACGACCATAATGTTATTGACGCCGCCTTGGTTACTGCCGCTATCCGTGAAATTCGAAGCGGAGACGAAGCCCGCGTTGAACGTCAATTCCTCGGCGTTCAAGTCGTAATTCATCTTGCTGTTATAGGAGATCGCCCAGCAGTTGGTCGCGACGTTGCCCGCGTTTCTCGGCAAATAACCGAACGTCCTGCCGACGCCGACCGAACCGTAAAGCGAGGCTTTCTTATCGAGAATGACGACGTTATTCTTGTATTCGCCGCCGAGAGCGTACGCCGCGAGGACGCCCGCGTAGATCGTGCGGGTCGTGTTTTCGCCGGTATCGTAACCGATCTTACATTTCGCGTTTACGGTCAGATTCTTGATCCTCGCCTGCGCGCCGACCCTGCCGAAAAGACCGGCGTAACGCGCGTCGATGACGAGACCTTCGGGCATCGTGATCGTGTGACCTTTGCCGTCGAATCCGCCGATGAAATCGCGCTCGACGTAGTTGACGTAAGAAGTTCCCGCGCCCGTGATGACTTCGCCGCCGATCGGATTGAACCCGATCTCGTTCAAAGTAATGTCTTTCGTAAGTTCATAAGTAATGCCGCGATAGTTTCTACCGTAACGGACGTTCATCGAAGTGCGTTCGAGGTCTTCGACGCTCGAAATGTACTTATTGATAAAGACCGCGAGCATATCGGGGCTGACCGTGTCGCTCGGGCGAACCGTCCAAACGTACAAAGACGCGCTCGCCGCTCCGTCGTGGATCGGGGTAACGACTTCATCCGTCACGTTCGTGTTGTCGATATAGCCGTAGAAACCGTCGCGACCGTCTTCGTCCACTTCGGTCGAATCGAAGGTGATCTTGGAACCGTCCGATTGGATCTCGATCCGCATCGAACCGACGCCGACCTGCTGCATCGACCTACCTTCGCCTTTGGTCGCGCGATTCGCAAGATAATAGTCGGCAAGTCCGACGGGGTTCTTAACGGTCGCATTCTCGGCGAGAACGAGCCAAGCGTTTACGAGAGTATACCCCGCTTCCGCTCTGCCCGCGATGCCGCCCGTCGAGGGTAAGCCTTGGGTCGTATAGACGATCGTATCCGCGCGGAGAGAGACGACGACGTTTCTGAGTTCGCCGGCGAGATAACCGACCGCCATACCCGCGTAGAGCGTCGTGGTATCGCCGACTTTGACGTTTTCTCCCGCCGCGACGATATGGAGGTTTCGGACGAGACCGCCGTTTCCGATATAACCGAAGACGCCCGCATAATCGCGCTTGATCATGCGACCCGTAACGCTCAGCGTGTAGCCGTTTCCGTCGAAGAGACCCGTGAAGGGGCGATCCGCCGTTCCTGCCGATTCGCAGGAATCGAAATTGACCGAAATATTATTGAGAAGGGTGAATTTCGCGCCTTGGTCGCCGTAGGTATTGATGTTTTTCGCGAAACGGACGAAATCGTCTTCGTCTCGAATCGAAAGATTGATAAAGGAAAGCACGATTTTAACGTTCGAAACGTTTAAGGCGGGAGTGATCGAGACGTCTCTGTCCGAATCGGAAGCGTTATAGGTCAAAGCGCCGTACATCGATTCGTAGCCGGGGAGCGAATTCACGAGTTCCGCGGAACGAATGTCGGAATACCAACCGCCGAATTCCTTGAAGAACTCCTCGCATCTCTTCTTGAACGCGCTGTTGCCCGTCTTCCCGTCGGGGACGGAATACTTTACGCGAATGGGAGAGGTCGTTCCGAATTCGTAGTCTTGCAAGAAGGAGACCTGCGTCAAGCCGGAGCCGAGGACGGCGATCTCGTTTACGCCGAAGTTATCCGCGCCGGAGCCGTTTCCGATGAGGGGCGTGCGCCCGTTCAGGACGCTGATCCAAGAATTGATCGCGTCGTTTTCTTCCTGCGCCGCGTCGTAATAACCGATGAAAGAGCCCGCATATCTCTTCGCGGAGTTGAAGATCAAGCTCGAACTCAGATTAACGAAGACGTTGCGGATCTCCGCGCCGTTTCTTCCGACGAGCGCGCCGATCTCGAAGGTGTTGACGCCGCCGATCGTGACGTCCTCGGAAATATCGAGGATGAAGTTGCGGATCACGGCGTTCTTCGTCGTGTAGCCGAAGAGACCGGTATATTCCATACCGCTGATCGCGCTGCCCGAAGCGAAGGTGATCTTATGATAGCCGCCGTCGAAGATCGCGTCGAACGGATGATCTCCGTTTCCGATCGGAGTCAAAACGGTCAGGTTGTTCAGTTGGATATCGTTTTCGACGATAAACAAAACGCCCTTATAGTAGTTATGTCCGTTGATCAGGTTCGCGAGCCCGACGAGCGAAGTCGCGTTCGTGATATGCAGATCGACGTAGCTCAGATGGATGTTTTGATTTACGACGTTGTTGGCGGGCGAATAGGTCGATTGATTCAAAAGTCCTTCGCTCTTTTCGGTGATTCTGCCCTTTCCTTCGTCGTCCCAATCCGAGACGTTTTTATACCAGCCTTTCGCGCCTTTGATCAAAGAACGGAAAGTAAACATATTTTTTTCGAAATCGAGCGTGACTTGGAGAAGAGTCTCTTCCATAACGCGGATCGCGTTGAAGCCGCTGTCCGGAGTCGGGCAAGTCGGCGTGTCGGTCGAGTTACTGATCTGGACCCACGCGTTCGATCCCGCGCCGACGTGCGCTTGCGCGGCGGCAAGTCCCGTCGTCGTTCCGCGGAAAATTCCGTAACAAGTCAAAGCGGAATGCCGGACGGTACCGGTCATGACTGCGGCAAAGCCGCCCGCGTATTGCGCCTTGACGACGCCGTTCTCCCCGTTTGCCGCGCTGCCGATATCTCCGCGGATCGTAACGAGGGTGGAAGCGATCTCGCCCGCGTTGACCGCGGTCACCGCGCCTGCTTTCGAAGCGGTGACGAAGCATCCGTTCGCGCTTTCCGCCGTGCAGTACGAGAGAGAACCTTGGTTTTCGCCAACGAGGACCGCCGCGGAATCCGAAGCGATCGCGGGAGCGTGGATCTCGGTCAGGACGGAGAAGATCTGCCCGCTCTCTTTATTGGAGCCGACCGCGCCGCCGAAAATCTTCGTCGTCCTCGTCCCCGTCGTAAAGGCGGAAATCAAAACTTCGACGCTCGAACCGACGGTCGGCGAAGCGTAGATATACGATTTTACGAGGGATTCGTGATCGCTTGTTACGTCGCCGATCGCGCCTTCGTTCTCGCCCGCGATACCGCCGAACGCGGTCTTTCCGAAATAATTCGCTTTTTTGTTGATCGAGACGAAACCGCTTCGGATCGTTCCGAGGTTCTTACCCGCGAGTCCGCCGACCGTACTGCCGGCGAGCATTCCGTCCACCGTCACGATCGGGAAGATCATGACGCCGGAATTCGCGTTCGTTCCGACGATGCCACCCGCCGTCGTGCCGAAAATCACGCCGCCGAGATCGCCGCCCGCTTTGATCGTAACGATGACGGAGTTGGAAGATTCGCTTCCGACGACGCCTTCGTTCAAACCGACCGCACCGCCGACGTTCTTGCCGAGGATCGCGCCGTAGCCGTCCTTGCCGATGTAGTTTGCGTACTCGAAGGTGATATTTGCGGAAGAGATGACGCCGCCGTTTTTGCCGGCGATCGCGCCCGCCGTTCCGTTCTTATTCGCGAGATAACCGCGAACGTCCATCGTAACGCCCGAGATTGTACCGTAGTTGACGTTGGTCAAGAAACCGCGTTCCTTATTCGAACCGGATTCGGTAAGGTACGTTCCCGCTTGAACGACGATCTTCAAATTCTTGATCTGCGAATAGTAATTCCCGTCGTTGTTTCCGAGGACGCCGACCAGCGCGTGCATACTGCTTGCGGAATCCAGCGTAATCGTGCAACCGTTTCCGTTCAAGCTTCCGCGGAAAGGCTTTTCCTCGCTTGCGCCGAGCGCCTTATTCGCCGTGGCGGCGTCGATAACGAAAGAATTCGCGACCTGATAACGGACGTACAATCTGAAATCGTTCGCGACCTTATCCGCGATGTACTTGTAATCGTCTTGATTTTGAAGAACGCTCTTTTGGAAGCAAGCGTAAAAATCCCTGCCCGTAAATCCGATCGGAGCCGCGTAGACCGTCCCCGTGTTTCCTTCCGGGACGGTGACGAGGGTACCGGTCTCGAAATTCGAAACGTAATCGTAGAAATCGGGATCGTTCGCGTTCATCGCGGGCGAGGTCGAGTACTTCGTCGAATTGAAGCGGATCTGACCGCCCTTCGCGTCGTTTCCGACGACGTACTTGACGATCGAGACTTTGATCTCTCCCTTTCCGTATTGGGTCATCGAGTTCGCGCTCAAATAGTTCGTCCCGTTGACGAGGACGGATTTCGCGGTGTCGGGATTGGCTTCGCCGTTTTCGCGATAGATCTCGATCGGAGTGCCGAACGCGGGATCGTAGAGGTTTTCCTTGCTCGGATTCAGCGAGCGGAACAAGCACCACAGCGTGTCGACGTAGGTGGATTCGTTTCTGCCGATGATAAACGCGCGGAATTTATTGAGGGAAGCTTTGCTGCCGCTGTTTCCGTTCAAAGTGGTTCCCGCGTTTGTGACGCAAGAGACGACGGAGTAGACCGCCGAGCCCGCGCCGTTGATCCCGACCACGCCGCCGAGGACGTACTTCGAGTTATTGGAGTAAAGTCCCATATGGGACGCGGTGATCTTAAAGTCCGCGATCGCGTTTTTGAGGATCGGGACGGAGGCTTCGCTCTGATCGTTCTTGCCGGCGATTCCTCCCGCGACGACCTCTTTGTTCGCGTCGGAAGAAACGGGGTTCAAGCCGCCCTCTCCGGTGACGATCGTTTCGACGTTTTGAACGAGGTTGCGATTCTCGCCGACGATACCGCCGATCACCTCGCCCGTTAAGGTCGCCGAGAGTTCCGCATAGACCTTTACGGACGCGGAATCCTGCCCGATCGTTCCGTTATTGATCGCGGCGACCGCGCCGGCGTACTTGACTTTGGTGCTTCCCGTTTGAGACGTGACCTTGACGCGGACGTTCTTGACGGACGCCTGATCGCCCAGACAGCCGAACAGACCCGCGTAAGAGCTGGATCCGTCGACGCCGTTCAAAGAAATGCTGAGACCGTTTCCGTCGAACGCGCCTTGGAAGGGATATTCGAGGTTGCCGATCGGGACGTAGTTGCTCGGGAGCGTAATATTCGTGCCGAGGGTAAAGGTAATGTTTTTATAATCTCTTCCTTGGATCGAGGAAGAAGCGATCTTCATAACGTCCGCGGCGAGGAAAAGTTGAAGCGGGACGACGCGAACGATGTAAAGCTGACCGCTGACGTTTTGGTTTTCCGGCGTAAAGAAATTGCCGTCCAAGCCCGCGAGTTGCATCGTTTCCGCGCCCGCGGAATCGACTTTGTACCAGCCCGAGAAGGTCACGCCCTCTTTCGCAAGCAAGGTAAAGGAAACGTTATCGTTTATCGCCCTGCCGATCGCGATCGTCTGTTCGACGTAAGCGCGGCTTGCGCTCGTGTTTGCGCTGTCGGAAGATTTATCGCCGACGATAGGTCTGCCTTCGCTTCCCATCGTGCCGTACGTATACTCGACGTACGGCATGACCGCCCAAGCGTTTTGGAAGGTGATGGGGGTAACCGTGCTGCTTCCGTCCGCAAGAGTTCCCGAGCCGCCTCTGCCGACCATCGCGCCGATATTTTGCTTCCAAACGGAATCGCAATTCAGCGTGTCGGTGTTAAACTCGCCTTTTTCCGCCATTGAACCGACGCAGTTCAAAAGGGTCGCCGGGACCGCGTTATATCCGATGATCGCGCCGACCGACTGGCAACCGTAGGTATAATAGATCACGTCCGCGCCGTCGTATTTCTCGGTCATCTTCCCGGAATCGTCGGGGACGGACGCTCCGAAGATCATTTCCGTCTTTTTCGCCATAAGTCCTTCCGCGATAACGGCGTCTTTGAGATTCGGAAAACCGAATTTGGCGCAAACCACGTTTTTCATATCGACAAGATAAATGTTCTGAGAGACGTAGACCTTCTCAAAGGAGTAATAGACGGCTTTATGACAGGTGGAAATGTGTTCGAGGTTGAATTCGCCGCCGACGTACGCGCAAACGTTCGTCAAGGTATTTGACGAATGGTTTTCGCCGACGATCCCGCCGACATCCGCCGCATACTTGGCTTTGATCTTAACCTTGCCGTAAATATCCGCGCTGACGTTCGAGATCGAGCCCGCGTTATAGCCGACGATCCCGCCGAATTTGACGTTGGCGGCGGCGATATTGACGAAGCCGGATTTGGAGACGTTGAGCTGGATATTCGAGACGGAACCGATGTTCTTACCGACGAGGATCCCGCAATCGTACTCCGCGACGAAGAACGTCGCGACGCACCTTTTTACGTCGACGTAGCCGGGGTTTCTCTTTCCCCTCGACGCGTCGTAACCCGTACCTGTAAAGTAGTACGCGTACGCTTTGTCCGCTTCCAAAGAGGAAGGCGCGAGTTTGGTTGCTTCTTGATTATCGAAAAATTCCTGATAGGTAAAGGTCTTACTCGCAACATCATCATCCCATTCCTTAACGCCGCTTGTTTCTTCATATATAACGCCTCTCTCGTCCACGATAGAACCGCCGAAGTCGATCTTGACGTTGGAAATCACGCCGTTATTTATCCCAAACAGACCCGTGTAATAATGCTCGTAATAAGGAGTCTTTCGATCCTTCGGTTTCTCGTCGTAATAATCGGAGAAATCTTTGCCGTTCGTTCCCGTCTCCATATAGCTGTGGGAAATCTTTGCGCCTGCGGCGTAGGTGATCGTGTGCCCTTGCCCATCAAACTTTCCGTTCAAAACTTCGATGACGGGCGTGCCTTCTTTAACGAGGATATCACTTCCGAGCTTGGTTTCCAACCAGCTGAGCGTAACGGCGCTTGCGCCCGAAAAATGAGCCCTGTGATCGCCCGAAGTCCCGAGTTTGGACCAA
>JAIKVL010000005.1 GCA_024685775.1 Clostridia bacterium
CGATTCAACGTTTTTGATAGATTTGATTTCGTCGTTCTGTTCTTTTTCAATTTGATTCCTTTCAATCATAAATACACCTCCTGCTTTCTGTTTTCGTCATCCTAAACGGAGTGAAGGATCTCATCCGATTTTCACACTGCTCCGCGTTAAGGGATCCTTCGACGACGGCGCATTCGCGCCTGCTCAGGATGACGTACGAAATGAAATCGTTCGTCATCCCGACGCCGAACTCAGTCCGCCGTTTCGGTCACTTCGTTTTCTTTCTTTCCGCCCTCTTTCTTGATCGCGAATCCGATCGCGCAGATCGCCGCGGGAATCACCGTCAAAGCAAGCGGCGCCAAGAACGCTTCCGCCCAAACCGCGGCGCTGTACCGAACGAGGACACAACCTTCAACCAACCCATATTCCGACACAAACAAGCTCCCCGTCACAGGAAGAAGCGGAAGCGAAATCACCGCGGAAAGCAAGACCGTAACGAGCGCGACCGCCGCGAATTGAAGAGCGTAGACGGCGAACGCGTCGCGTTTTCTACCGCCGCGCGCATAGAGGGAAAGCCTATCGTCCTTCGTGCGAGTGCCGACCGACCAAACGTACAAGAGCATCAGCATAAAAGCGAGCGGAATCGTAAAACACGTTACGCAAACGGACGTTATAAAACCATCAGACCAATACTCTACTTCGTATGGATAACGGAAGATCTTATACGGAGATTGAAGCAAATAACGCGAATCCCTCCTGAGAACGGCTCCCAATTCATCATAATCATGAATCGAAACAAAGATCTCTTTATAATTATTTTCCCAACCACTCGCCCTGCTCTCTTCCGAAAAATAGGTTTCCGTAAACAAGACACAAGTCAAATTTCTTTGATAAAAATCTTGAATCGCACTTTTTTTTGATCTGTCATAAGATTTTTTTTGATCGTAACCCGCTTGCCCGGTCAGGACGACACCCGCGACTTTAAGAAACAAATGTCCGTCATGATAAACGTCCCCCACAAAATCCTCTACGGTTCTGATTATTTTATCGAACTTTTCTCCTTTATGAAAATAATTCGCTCCGGAATCCAACAGGCTTTTTACGTACAGATCGGTAACGTAAACCGAATCATCCGATAACGCAACGGAATTCTCGGACAAGCGAAGTCCCATTTTTTCAACGTCGGTAGCGCTTTCGATAATAATTCCCATACCATTTGGAATTTGAGCGATCGGATAATAGTCGTTTTTTGCAAAAGTCGAGCTCAAATCAAGCAACTCCTCTTTCGAAATCCTTCTCCAATCCATTCCATACGAGGGGATTGAATCGTTTCGATAAAGAACCGCACAAGGGAATTTTTGTTTTTTCAAAGTTTCAACCGTATTCATTGCGTGATCAAACCTCGCAAACGCCGTCGTAAACGCCAAAGACAGCGTAGCCACCGCGCAACAAAGCGCCGCAAAACCAAGCAAGACGGGATTGATTTTGAAATTCAAAAACGCGGGCTTTACAAACAAACGCCAAAATCCCTTTCCGGACTTTTTCCGGGTCTCCGCGATTTCTTCCACTTTATCCGCCGCTTCGGAAGGCTCGTTTTCTTTCTTCCCGCCCTCTTTCTTGATCGCGAATCCGATCGCGCAGATTGCCGCGGGAAGAATCGTCAGCGCAAGCGGAACCAAGAATGCTTCCGCCCAAACACCCGCATAATTTCGAATAAGGGCAGCGCCTTTGATCAAACCGTAAGACGACGCGACTTTTTTCCCGATTACGGAAACAAGCGGCAGCGAAATCGCAGCGGAAAGCAAGACCGTAACGAGCGCGACCACCGCGAATTGAATCGCATAGACGGCGAACGCGTCGCATTTCCTTCCGCCGCGCGCATAGAGGGAAAGCCTCTCGTCCTTCGTGCGAGTGCCGACCGACCAAACGTACAAGAGCATCAGAATAAAAGCGATCGGGATTGCAATACACGCTCCGACAAGCGCATTCGTTACGCTTGACAGCCAAGAATCTCCTTCATAAAAGGGATCAAGAGTATATTTTGCGCCAAGAGCCTCTTCTCCATATTCTCCGACAAGCCGGCTCAACTCTTGATAATCTTGAACACGAACAAGAATTCTCGAATAATACGGTTCGTCGGAACTTTTCGCCCACTTCTCATAAAAATAACTTTTCCAACAAAAGACGTTGGGTAAAGCATTCTGATAAAAAGCCCGATTCTCCTGCGCTTTGGCTTGCTCATAGGCGCTCTTTTGACAGAATCCCGTTTGCCCCGTCAGGACGACGCCCGCTACGGAAAGCAAAAACTCACCCTCGCAATAAATGCTTCCGACGAATTCTTCTACCGCATTTATCCGTTCGTAATCGCTCCCCTCTCGCCGAGAAAAATTCCGCCCCGTAGCCAAAAGAGCTTCTGCGTATAAATCGGAAACGTAAACCGAATCACTCGACAAAGCGACGGAATTCTCGGACAAACGAAACCCCAATTTCTCAACGTCTCTTACATCGTCAATAATGATAAAGCTTCCGTTACTGTACCCGATCGGATAATAACGGTTTTTTGTAAAACTTGTCTTTAATCTGTTAATATCAGACTCTGTGATCTGATATTTTGAAACAACCGCATAAGGGAAGTTATGATTTTTCAAGTTTTCTACGGTGTTGTCCGTGTTCCCAAACGTGCCATATGCAGTCATATACGTTAAAGCAAACGTTGCCGCTATGGAAAAAAGCACCGCAAAAGCAAGCAAGACGGGATTGATCTTGAAATTCAAAAGCGCGGGCTTCACAACCGAACGCCAAAAGTTTTTCTTACTAACTTTTACCTGCTCTTCCGATTCAACGTTTTTGATAGATTTGATTTCGTCGTTCTGTTCTTTTTCCATTTGATTCCTTTCCTTCACAACGTTTCTCCTTCTTCTCGAAAAATCAAACGCAACCATTTTACCACGGTAAAAATTATATTGCAAGTGCTTTTCCAAAATGAAACACGTTATTCACAAATTGAGAGATTTTGCCCTTTTTCTGCCGGATTTCGGGCGTATAGAAGGCGGTGAAAGAGGGAAAACTCCTTACGCAAGCATCAAAAAGGAGGAAACTATGAAACTGATCGAAAGCAAAACCTATCTGAACCTCGCGAAGGCGTTCGCCGGCGAATGTATGGCGCGAACGCGCTACGAATTTATTGAGTACGGCGCGCGCCAGCAGGGCTACACCGCCCTCGCGGAAGTCATCGACAAGATCGTCTACAACGAATTCAATCACGCCCGTATGTGCTACACCTATCTCCAAAGCGCGAGCGAAAAGACGATCGCGAACGTGGACGTCGCGTCGGGCTATCCTTTCAAGGAGAAATGGGATCTCGTCGAGAACCTGCGCCTCGCCGCCGAGGACGAAGGGATCGAAGCGGAAAAGGTCTACCCCGAATATCAAAAGACGGCGGAAGAGGAAGGGTTTCGGGATATCGCGGGGCTGTTTCGCAACCTGATCGGGATCGAGACCTGCCACAAAAAACTTTTCACCGACCTTTACGAGCAGATGAAATCGGGAACCTTGTACAAAAAAGAGGAAGCGACGAAATGGAAATGCGGCGGTTGCGGCTACGAATGGACGAAAAAAGAAGCCTTCGAGATCTGCCCCGTCTGCGGCGCGAAGCAAGGCGCGGTCCTTCTGAAACTCTCGGACGGAGAATAACGAAAAACGGCGAAACAATTCGCCGTTTTTTCTTCGCTTACAGATCCGACCGCTTGAATCGGAAATAAGACGCGGCGAAAAACCCTGCGGCGAGGAGCGCTTGCAGGAGAAGGCTCATAACGATCGAAAACGCGGGGACGACGGGAAGAAGCGGAAGCCCCAAGAGCGGCGCGCGCGACGCGGCGACGGGGATATAGTCCGAAACGACGCGAAGCATCATCGAGAAAATGCCGCCGCCGAAAAGGAGCAAAGCGGGCGTTCCGAGGAAGAACCCTCCCGTCCTGCGGGAGAAGGCGACCGAAAACGCGGAAGACGCGATCGCAAGAAACGAAGCGAGCAACCCGAACGCCATTTTCCCGAAATAAGTCGCGTAGGCGCTCGCAACGAAGCAACGCGTATGGTATAAATTACAGACGTTCGCCGTCTCGCCCAAGCCGAAGACAAACGCGCCGACGAGGACGAAAAGGATCCAAATCCCGACCGTTAAAACGGCGCTCGTCAAAAGTTGCCCGAAAAAGACCGTTTTACGATCCGCGCCGCCGGCAAGGACGTTTTTCATCCTGCCGCCGCTCTTATCGTTTCCGAAGACGTAGATCCCGACGAACATTCCGACGAAGATCATCATCACGCTCGCCGCGACCGAATAACGAAGCAGTCTCGTCGTCCGCGCGTTCGCTTCCGTATACGCCGTATCTTTGAGTTCAATGCGGCTTGTAACGGCATACAAACGATCTTGCTTA